>NZ_BCPP01000077.1:0-12770 GCF_016586125.1 Burkholderia sp. E168m23 | reverse complement strand
ACCAACGCAATCGCCCCCCGATTCGCCCCCCGATCGCAAGGGAGAGGGAGAGGGAGATGTAAACACAGCAAGCGGCGGCGGCACAGCACAGGGAGGTGGGGAAGAACCGCCGATCGCCGCCGCCGCTTTCGTCGAAATCCTTCGCTCGTCGGGCGTCGGCTTCGCCGCCGACGACACGCGGTTGGCCGGTTGGCCCGGTCGCGGCGTGACGGCCGACGACCTGCGCGCGGCCATTGCTACGGGGCGCAAGCGCCGGGAGCGCGAGCGCTCCGAGCAGCCGCTCAACGCCGGGCTGCTCGACCTGATCCTCGGCGACCTGCTCGCCGCGCGCGCCGCGAAGCCCGCGACAGGTGCACGCACCGTCGGCGACTGGTGGCGCTCGTGGACCGGCATCGTCGAGCACGGCGGCACGCTCGGCGTCGAGCAGGGCCGCGACGAACCTCCGTTCGATTTCAAGCTGCGCGTGTTCGACGCCGCGGGCGACGGCCCGTGGTGGGACGACCACAACCGCGCGTTTCGCAACACTGCTGGCCCGGTCGCGGCCGGCGCTTTGATGGGGGAAGGGCGATGAACTGCAAAGTCGGCGACATGGCAGTCCTGATCCAAGGGGTGAATGCCGGGCATGTCTGCGAAGTGTTGAGCCCGTGGGGCACGAGGAACGGCCGTTTCGTTTGGAACGTGCGCATGGTCGTTTCGCTTCCGCGCTTTCTCGACGGCGACCGCTCTCGGCCTGATTCGCCATCGCGGGAGGGGCAATGCTGCGACGTGAACCTGCGCCCGATCAGCGGCGTGCCCGTGACGGACGACGTGGAAGACGAGGTGACGGCATGACGAAGCCCCGCATTTTCCGCGCGATCTTTCGCTCGCACATCGGTTTCGAGTGGGTTTGTCGCTCGAACGGTGCAACGGGCTTGGGCAGCACGCCGCAAGAGGCATACGAGCGTTGGAAGGCAGCGTATTGGGAGCCTGCTGAGCAATACGGGAGGGGCGTGAAGTGACCCAGCAATCCCTCATCACTGCCTCGCCAATCGCGCAGCGCGTCGAGTTCGTCGTTCCCGGCACACCGATCGCGAAGGGCCGCCCGAAGTTCGCGCGCCGCGGCGCCCACGTCAGGGTCTACACGCCCGAGGAGACGGAGCGGTACGAGAACCTCGTGAAGATGGCCGCCCGCGCGGCGATGCGCAGCGCGTCGCCTTACGCCGGCCCGATCCGCCTGATCGTGCACATCGGCCTGCCGATCCCGGCGAGCTGGTCGATGAAGCGTCAGGGCGAAGCGGCCGCCGGCGCCATCGGCGCGACGAAGAAGCCGGACGCCGACAACGTTGTCAAGGCGTTGAAGGACGGCATGAACGGAGTGGTGTACGTCGACGATGGCCAGGTCGTCGACCTCTGGGTGTCGAAGCGCTACGCGCGCACGCCGGGCGTGCGCATCGAGGCGATCGAATTGAATCTGAAGTCAGCATAAGGAGCGGGGCCTTGAAAGCTAAAAGCAAACTCACCATCAACGCGATGATCGCGGCCATGAAGCCCGGCGTCCGGTATTCGGCGCACGACCTCGCACGCCGCTTGAAGCACCCCGTTTCGTCGGTGCGCCAGCTGCTGTCGCTCGACGTCGCGCTCGCGCGGCTCGACTGCCATTCGGCGAGCCGCGGCCGGATGTACTCGCTCGCGGGCACGAGCCGCTCGCCGGGCTCGCACGTCGACACGCGCATCCGGCCGGACTTCACGAGCAACCTATCGGGCTACATGGCCGAGCTGAACACGCGCCAAGCGCTGGCGATGATGACGCGGGGTGGCCGGTGATCGCCATCTTCGAGAACACGCAGCAGGCGCTGCACGTCAGCTTTCTCGTGACGTCGCTGCCGCCGCGGCAGAAGCAGCAGTTCCGCCTGGCGCTGATCCAGATCCTCGAATCGGTCGGCCGTCTCAGTGACCGGCAGGCTGAATTCCTCGAATACCTGTACGGCACCTCGTCGGGCACGATCAACTTCGACGGGCTGAGCGGTGACGAAATCCGGGCCCAGTGCGCGATGGTCGTCGGCGCGGTGCGCGATCACCTGCTGAAGCCGGAACGCAATGCCGTGTGGCTGCGATACGCCTGCGGCATGCCCGCGCGGCCGGCGAGCGCCACGCGCGCAGCAGACCCGGGAATCCCGCCGTCGGCCGAGTGGAAGCGGGCGCTGGTCGAGATGCGCACGTATCTGCGGCCGTCGCTCACCGTGACGAACGGCAAGGCGATCATGGCGCTGATCGCAGGCCATTCGCAGGTGCGGCTGCGCCAAGACGGGCTGTCGTATCGTGAAATCGCCGAGGAGACGCACGTCACGGTTCGAACGCTCGAGCGGAACGCGCAGATCATCCGGAGGCGGCTCGTCGAGCTGGAGCACCAGGCCGTGAAGCGGCTGACGCCGCTCTTCGAGCGAAACAACGTGACGATCGCGGAGGCCGTTGAGGCGTAAGGGGTACGGCGAAAATTCCCCTTGCAAATGTGGCGGACAGGGTATAAATTTTCGTCACATTGCAGAGTTGCGACCAAAGCCCGCTGAGCCGACAAGCCAGCGGGCTTTTTCGTCGTGGTGTGCCGCGCTATACTCGACCCGGCCTTAGCTGCGCCGGCGGGAAAGACGCGGCGAGGTGATCAGCCAGCGCGCCGAAAGGTGCAGACGGGTTTCCGCCGCCCTGCTGGCACCAGATTCGTTGAGCCCGCTGAGCGAAAGTCAGCGGGCTTTTTACTGGGTCGGCTGGATCTAAACCGACTTTTAATAGTCCCGATTCCTACAGCGCGTCTATTTCCTTGGCGATCTTGGCCACGGTTGCGCCGATAAATTGTCCGAGTTGCTCTCCATTTTTGGCAGGGTCAGTGAACCACCGGTCACCGGTGGCTGGTGCGACCAAACCGGATGCGAGTGCTGTTTTGACGAGTTCGACGGCCTGTTCGGTTGCTCGTGCGGTAGTCATTAATGCTCTCCTGTTTGCGCTTATTAGACGATTTTCCGCGACCGCGTTCTAAGCACGCGGCCATGAGGATATTGCGTTAATCGAGTGATTTAAGTCAACGCCGTTTAATTATCTTAATAATTTCGCTATTTGAATAAAATTGGCGGAATTGACTTGAGCGTTTCATTATTCGAATCAAACTGCAGATGTCACAAGATGAGCAGATCTGCCGCGATAGCGAATGTGTTACCAGTATCTCGTCCGGTGCCGCCCGACATCCTCTTCGACGACTCGAACTGGATCCGGCACATCACGCCGGCCGATGGCGTCTCCGAATGGGTGAACGAGACGCTATTGCGCGATGGCGCGCCGCTGCACAACCCTGACCACGAGCACCTCATCGGCGCTGATGTCGCCTACCTCTGGGCGGCCGTCGAGAACGTGCGCCAGATGCGGCGCGTCGTCGGCCAGTGCGAAGAGGTGACGATCCGCGCCGGCGGCTGGCAGCGCGCCCGGCAGGAACAGCAGTACCTCGAATGGTTCGGCCGCGTGCCGGCGTTCCTGATCACGCTCGACGCGCACTACGCGCGCGAGTGCAACGACCTGCAGTGGTGCGCGCTCGTCGAGCACGAGCTGTATCACATCGGCCAGCGCACCGACGAGTTCGGCGCGCCGGCTTTCACGAAGGACGGCATGCCGAAGCTCGGCATCCGAGGGCACGACGTCGAGGAATTCGTCGGCATCGTCCGGCGCTATGGCGTGGCTGGCGGCGCCGGCGACACCGCGAAGCTCGTCGCCGCAGCCCAGCGCTCGCCGGAGGTCGGCCACGCCGACATCGCGCGCGCTTGCGGCACCTGCATCCTGCGGGCCGCATAACCCGACCGTTTTCCCGCTATGGCAGCACTTCCCGACCCGATCAAGGTGTTCATCGTGCAGTCGCTGGCGTGCTTCGACACGATCTCGCGCACCGCGAAGGCCGTGCGCGATGAGTTCGGCGTCGAGGTGTCGTCGCAGCAATGCGAGCGCTACGACCCGACGAAGCGGGCCGGCGCAACGCTCAGCAAGAAGTACCGCGAGATATTCGAGCGTACGCGCGCGGAGTTCCTTAGCGACACATCGCGCATCGGCGTGTCGCACCGTGCGGTGCGCCTGCGCGCGCTCGACCGAGCCGTCGCGGAAGCGGAGCGACGCAACAACCTGCCGCTGATGGCGCAGCTGCTCGAACAGGCTGCGAAGGAATCCGGCGACGCCTACACGAACCGGCGCCGCCTCGAACACACTGGGGAGAACGGCGGCCCGATCGAGAACAGGACGGTCGTCGTCGATGAAAGCCAGGTCGCAGCCGCCGTCGCCAAACTCGAAGACGAGTATTGACCCCGCCATCGAGCGGGCCGTCCTGAAGGCGAAGTGCGAGCGGGATCACCTGTTCTTCAGCAGGTACTTCTTCAAGCACCGGCAGGCGATCAAGTTCCGGGTCAACTGGCACCACGTGCTGATCGCCGACACGGTGCAGCGCGTGATCGACGGCACGCTGAAGAACGTCGTCATCAACGTGCCGCCGGGCTCGTCGAAGACCGAGCTGGTCGCGATCAACCTGATCGCGCGCGGCCTCGCGCTGAACCCGCGCGCGCGGTTCCTGCACATCAGCTACTCGGACGACCTCGCGCTGTTGAACAGCGAGACGGCGCGCGACATCGTCGCATCCGACGAGTACCAGGCGCTCTGGCCGCTGAAGGTGGCTGACGACGCGAAGTCGAAGAAGCGCTGGAACGTGCTCGTCGACGGGAAGAAAGCCGGCGGCGTGTACAACGTCGGCGCAGGCGCGTACTGCAGCAGCACGACGGCGAAGCGGTTCAACGCCGGCGAATGGAAGGGCGCGTGCCGCGCGATGAACGAGGCGGACAACGGTCGGCCGCAATGGGTGACGGCCGGCGGCCGCGTGCTGCCCGGTCTGGTGAAACGGCGCGCGGAAGAGCGTGCCCTCTGCGAGCGCGGCCTATGACGACCACGAAGACCCACGAGACGCGGCGCACATTCGCCGAGGATGTCTTCTACCCGGATCACGAGCCGCGTACCGAGTCGCCGACGTTCCGCGCGAGCAAGCGCGAGATGAAGGCAGCCGGCGGCTACGTCTGCGCGGTATGCGGTGACGACCAGGCCGTCGAGTCGCATCACCGGTTCTTTGAGTGGGCGTTCTCGCACGCGATCGACTGGAAGTGGATCCGCGGCGTCGCGCTCAACCAGGTCGACACGATGTTCAGCCACAAGCTGCAGCGCACCGTGCCGATCCCGCGCCAGCACCCCGTCTGGGACGTGATCAGGCTGACGCAAGGCTTCGACTGGGAGGCGTTCGACCCGGCCCGGCCGGAGGCGTTCGTCGATTCGACCTACAACCAACTGCTGCTGTGCGCGCTCCATCACCGGGGCAAAGATCACGGCCGGCACGAGGAAAGCGACCCGGTCTGGAGCGTGCAGGCGTTCCTGCTTCCGGACTTCGTCTACTCGCCGGACGAGCTGAAGCAGTTGCACGCGAAGGAACGGAAATGACACTTCTGAGGCTGGTTTGGCCGTATGTGCTCGCTGTGCTGCTTGGCTTTGCCGCCGGCGTCTACGGTGAGCACCTGATCAGCGCGCGCGAGATCGCGGGCATGAAGGCTGACGCCGCGACGGCTCAAGCGAAGGCGGTGGATGCCGCGCGCGCGGAGGAACAACGCCGCACCGCGGCCCAATCGGAGATTGCGAAAGATGCGAACCAACAACGAACTGCCGCGCTTGCGGATGCTTTTGCTGCTCGTGCTGCCGCTGGCAGCCTGCAGCAGCGCGTCGACCAGCTCGTCGCGGCCGCCCGCCATCCCGCCTCTGCCGCCGGAGGCCCGGCAACCGGCGACGCCCTCGATCTGCTTGCCGACGTGCTCGGCCGGTCTGACGAAACGTCGGGAGAGCTGGCAGCGATCGCTGACCAACGCGGCATCGCCGGCCGGCAGTGCGAGCGTGACTACGACGCGCTGACCGGCGCCACCAACCAGACGGAGGAATCCAAATAAAAGAAGATATTGAGCGGCGCGATGCTCGCGCTGACGGCGGTCGCGCACGTTGCAAAGGTTCTTGTGCAAATCCCGACACGACGGGTTCGAGGAGCGGGCAGGTCATCGTGTTGCCCGCTCCCTCAGGGGCGGCCGCGTGGGGTAGCGTTTCAGCTAGCGTGCTGGCGCCCTCATTCGCTAGGCAGTCCGCGCTGCTTTTGCCCGCGCGCCAGCGAAGCCATTCTTCAGGGTAAGCGCCGGCTTTTCGATCAAGAACCACGAGGCCATGGCGATCGGGGTCACGATCGCGATGGAGAGTAGCGACAGGACGATTGGATCCATACCTGTACCGAAGTGCCACACCAGCATCTGTTGAACGAGGAAGCCGTAGATGTAGACGCCGTACGAGACATCGAACCGGTTCAAGAACGCCAGTTTCGGCAGACGTTCCGCCGCGAATATGACGATGAATGGCAGTAGCAGAGTGAGCGCGTACGCCCGGAGCTTCCAGTCGGGAATGGAAGCGAACAGATAGTACGGCAGCAACGCGAGCAAGACGGAAGCTACCCATAAGATCCAACTGCGGGGCAGCGCCACGGTTGCAAGGAACGCTCCACCCCAAAAGAACACGCCGAGCCGCGCGAGTTGGAAGGTCTTCACACCGAGCATCGTTCCCTCAGCCCATAGCATATCGCCCATCAGCGCTGCGTAAAATCCTACCAGCATCAGCAGCACTCCTCGCCAGTTCAGCGCCCCCGCCCACGATACGCCGAGTAGCAGCAGGTAACATGTCACCTCGAGCGATAGAGTCCACAGCGAGCCGTTTATGACGTCGACCGGGTTCGTTGTGAAGAAGTGCGGCAGGGTAGGGACGAGTCGGAACAGCGACAGGTTCGTCAGGTATGTGAGCCAGTCCGGAAACCACGTATGCGTCATGAGCGGACCGGCGACGAAGATCGTCAATAGCAGCAATACCGCTAGTCCCGGGAAGATTCGCAGCGCGCGGTTGCGCAGATATACCAGTGGGTGCGGATTGCGCTGCAGCGACTTGCAGACCAGATATCCGCTAATCGCGAAGAAAGCGTTCACACCGAACTCGCTGAATTGCGGAAAGCCATGCCGTTCCAGCCAATCATGCGGAAGCCCAAGCACAACGTAGCTGTGTGTGAGGATGACGGCATATGCCGCGAGCAGCCGCATCGCGGTAAATGCGTTCTGATTATTTGGTGCCATATTGCCCCGCAGTTTGTTTTCGCCCGAATGTTACCCTACGGCGGCGGGTCTGTTGACATCGGCACGATCTTAGCCTCGTGCCCATCCGCGCACGCGTCGACAAACTCGGCCCGCTTTTCGAGCGCGGCACTTCCGTTCCCGGGCATCACGGACCTCGCGATTGCGAGCGTAATCGCGGCGCTGTCCAGAATCTACAGCCAGCAGTGCGAGCGCGACTACGACGCGCCGACGCCGACACGTTGATCTACTAGACTTTCGTTGCCTTGGTGACGGAGGTTCTAATGGATAACCCCGCGATCAACTGGAAAGTGGCCCCGAAGACCGCTCGATGGTGGGCCATGGATGCCGACGGACGTGCGCACTGGTATTGCATGCCGGACATCAAGCCGTTCACGGACTTCTGGGGCGTCGATATGGTTGAGGCTCCGGCGTTCGAATTCGGCGGGGACTGGCGGGTGAGCTTGGTCGAGCGGCCAACGTGACCGCAGGCGGTGCCGGGAGCGGTAGGGGCTAGTTGATCGGCTCGAGGTAGAATCCGCGCGCGGTCAGGTCCATCGTGACGTCGCTGAACGAGTCGAAAATTTCGTATCCGCATTCGACGTACGTGGTCTTGGAATCGAACCGGAGTTCCTCGACGTTGCGCTTCCATGTAAGCCGCACGTCAGTCGAGTGCCCCGGATCGAAGTGGGTGACGATCAGGTACGGGGGACGAACGCCGCGAGGCGGGTACTGCGTTCGTAGCACCAGCTCGACGTTTACGACGACATGGTGTTCCGGGATGCGGTCCGCGTAACGCAGCAGGTACGCCCGCAGCGAACGGCCGTCCCCCCGGTCCTGCGCCGAGGCGAAGCCAAACCAGTCATCGTCGGAATTGCTGAATTCTTCCGCAATTGTGCGCATGTCGGCCTCCAGTGCGACGAACGTCCAGAATGCCACAGGTGCGTCGCTAGGTCAGACCCATCGCGCGATCGTCCGAGCCCCTTTAAGCCCCGCACTACCGCATCCCGGCCCGCCGCATCTCGTCGCGCAGCAGATGCATCAGCCGATACAACTGGCCCTGCGCGCCGGCAAGGTCGCCTTTGTTCGCGACGTTCTTGTCGGTGTAGAGGTACCAGGCCTCGATGCGCTCGAGCGACTTCCGTAGCGCACGGATTTCGAGGATCAGCCACCGCACCTGAAGGTCGGTGTACTCCCGCCATAGCGCGCGCAGCTCGGCGTCCGTCGGCGCGTCAAATTCAGGCACCTCCGGCCGCAGTTTGAACCGTGGATCCGTTAGAGGAACCCGGTTGCGATCGATCCTGGTTGCTTCTATCGGTGCGGATGTACCGAGGAACACCGACCGCGGGTCCTCGTCGATCCAGTGCTCAAATTCGCGTTTGGTGAGTTCGACCGGGGTCCTTAGGCGGTTCTTCTCGCCCCGGAATCCGTACTCCCAGATGTAGGCCCACTGCGGCTTGATCACGGCTGCACCACTGTATAAAAACACAGTGTATCCCGATGTAAGATAGGGCCGTCAAGATCGAAAATTGGGGACGGCGATGTGCACGAACTACGTCGCGCCGGGCGAGGACCCAGGCCTGAGCGAGCTCAAGATCGACAGTTTTCGGGACCTGTACCGCTGGACGCCGTGGAAACCTGAGATCTACCAGGACTACGACGCGCCGATCGTCGGCTACGTCGATGGGCAGTTCAGGCCGCTGATCGCCAACTTCGGCTTCTGGCCGCGCGCGCTGCAGAAAGCCAACGTCGAGAAGGCGAAGGAGCAGGGCCGCAAGCTGCCGATCATGCGCAGCACGATGAACGTGCGCGACGACAACCTCGGCAAGTCGCCGCTGTACGGGCCGACGTGGCGTGCCGGCCGCCGCTGCCTGATTCCCGCGAAATGGATCTACGAGCCGAACTGGGAGACGGGGAAGCACATCCGATACCGGATCGGCCTGGCCGGCTGGCGGCCGCTATGCGTCGCCGGGATTTGGCGCACGCTGCCGCGGCCGGACGGCACCGAGCAGCACACCATGGCGATGATCACGGTCAACGGCGACGAGCACCCGATCATGAAGCACATGCACCGGCCCGGCGAAGAGAAGCGGTCGGTCGTCATCCTTCGGCCCGACGATTGGGAGGAATGGTTGACGACGTCGAACGTCGAGGCGGCGCGCGCGATGCTGCAGCTGTACCCGGCGGAGGACATGGCGGCTGAGCCAGCGGCAGCCGAATGAGGTGAATTTCTCTGGAAGATGAGGAATTTTCGCGACGCCAGACAAGGCTCTCGCGACATCGCATGTTCCAATGTACCCGTCTAAGTCTATGAAATATAACAAAATTGTATAAAGATTGTGATTCCTGTCGTCGTGGGTTCGAGTCCCATCAGCCACCCCAACAAATTCAAGCAAAAAGCCCGGTTCGATGAACCGGGCTTTTTGCTTTCTGGCGTTCGGACACAGCCGTCGTGTGTCTTGGTCACGGCGTTTTTAACGAAGTGGCATCCCCGTATTCAACGAAACAATCGCGATGCCATTTTGGCCTTGCGCTTCAAAAGAGCAATTGCGTAAAGCGCGCTGCGCGACAGCAACATCAAGTGCATGTAAGGGGACACCCTTTGCACAAGAGAATCAAATGCAATGGCGAGGAATTCGACGGTTACGAAATCATCGTCGAGTCCGTGCAGCCGGCGCCGGGTAGCATGTGGCCGCCGAACGTTCTGGTTAGTAAAGACGGAATCGAGTCGCCGCGGCGATATGACTTCGATACCGAATATCGGAAATCAGACGAAGCAACGAGGGCGGGTGTCGAAGTCGGGCGCGTGTTCGTGCGTGGTATCGGCCGATACCACCGCTTGTCCGGCATCTGCAATGTGATGCCGGAGAAGGCCTGGGCCTGCTTCGTTTCGCGTTTCCTTGTCGTTGCGCCGACAACGTTCGTACCAGTTTACCCGCAACGCTTCCTTACCCGCCTAAGGTTCCCGGCCATCGTGCCGTTATCTTGCCTGGACAGCCCTCGTGCCTCGAATGCTGATCCGTTTTCTTGCCTGTTCGCGCAAAACGCGGGCAGGCTTTTTTCGTTTACGCCCGTTCATAACAGATTGATTGGCGGAATCGAACAGAGGTTTGGCGCAAATCGACAAAGAGCAACAGTCTTACATGCGTGTAATGTGTGACCTTCCTCGTGCCCTCATGGTTTTGCAGGGCCGTTCGATCCCGACGACCGGAGAAGGTGTCGGGATTTTTTTTGCCCGCGTGGCGATCTCCCGACGACGGGCCCCTGCGAAATGCATCTCGCAAAGCACGGTATATTTTGCGACGACACATGTCGACCGAGAAAATCTGCAGAAGGAGTTGCTACCGATGCCGGTCACCCGGACCACACTGCGCGCGGCCACGCCACACGATGCGAACCACATCGCTCGCCTGCACACGCTGAGCTGGCAAACCGCCTATAGCCACATCCTTCCGGCCAGCTATCTGTCCGACGAGGTGCCGACGGAACATGCGGTCCGGTGGCGCAAATACTTCGATAGAAACGAGAACGAGTGGGGCCTCGTGCTGATTGCCGAGTCGAATGGCGAGCCGGTCGGCTTCGTCAGCGCCGAACGCCCCGTCGACCCGGCGCTTGGTGTGTTGCTCGACTGCCTGCACGTCCATCCTTCGCATCACGGCGGCGGCACCGGCAAGCGCATGATCGAAGCCGTTCGCGCATGGGCCCGGTCGATCGGCGTGGACAAGGTCCATCTGCAGGTGCTCGAGGGCAACGTGCGTGCGATCGGGTTCTACGAACACAACGGCTGGCAATTGGCCGGTGTCGAAACCAGCCGCATCGGCCGGACGGAAGTCACCGACCGGATTTACGCGATCCAGGCTTGAGCGCTTGCCGACATCGACACGAGCGGCGGAAAGCGAGGGCGGCTGCGGGTGGCCGCGATGGAAGCACCAGATGAAAGCCGCCCGGACTTTGACTTCACTCGCCGCAATACCGCACAAGCAAATCGGCTTCGGTCTCGTGGATTTCGACGGGCAAGATCGTGGCACCGGCATGCGCGAGATAGCGCGCGCGATGCTGGCCGTTACGGAACGATGCGACGCCGATTTTCGACAGGCCGGGAATGCCGAGCAATGTCCGCGTTCTCGTCTCGCGAAACGTGATGAACGGCATGTCCGGAATCCGCTCCCGGTTCGGATCGAGGAATTCGCGAATGCCCGCGGCCTTTCCAGGCGCCCAGTACTGAACCGACGGCAGCACATAGTCGGTGGTGTCGCGGTCGGCGCAGGCCAGCAGTTTCTTCAGGTCGATCGTCACGACCCGATGTCGAGAGTCGTCGGACGAGAATACCCGCTTGAGGTGCGTGTAGGCATAGGGCGCGTGCCCGGGAAGCTGGACGATCCAGACATCTACGCCGCTTTGTCGTGCGTGAGCGAGCGTCATGATTTCCTCTGGTGGCGCAAGCGGTCTTTGTGATTCGAGTTTAGCAGCGCGATGACGGCTGCGGAGCACGTCGATACCGGAAACAGGAAAACGGAGCGGCTGACGGCACCATCGAAAGAGTGGAAAAAAGATGAGAGCGGTCATACGTCGACCGTTCATATCGACAATTCGCGAGAATATCGCGATAACGCCAGCGAGAATGGCGTCCCGAGTGAAATTCACGCAAGATTCACACAGTGTCGCGAAGCACGTCTGGCGCGGGCATCATAAAAATCGAGAGAGCGGATTGAGCGGAGAAGCCATGTCGTCGAAACTCGAGATCGAATATCTCGATTGCCGTTTCACCGCGACGCTCGAAATCACGGAGTCCGGCCGTACCGTCGTTGTCGACAGGCAGCTCGAATCCGAGACGCGAAGCAAGACGCTCGCGTGGATCGTGTTCGATCGGTTTCTGGCGCGCAATGATTTCGCCGATGAAGAAGACGCACGCGCCAATATCGTCGCGTGGCTGGAGCAGCTTGCCGATCCGAGGCCCGTCGCATCGACCGGAATTGCGACGGCCAGCGCGATGGTAACCGGGACGGTGGCGACAGATTCGTCGACAGCCGGAATCGTCGGCGATGCCGCCATTGAAATCGTCAGCAATCTCGACTGGATCGCTTGGGTTGCCGACTGGTTTTGCGGTGGCTCGTCGTAGCAAAGAATGCGCGTTTTCGTGACGCAGATCATTGTGTGCGCGAAATTCTGCACGAAAAACGGAGTGGAAATCGCCTGGTATGAAAAAATAGAATAATCCTGCTTTGACAATACTCGCGACTTACCGGAAACTGCGCCCGGGCCTGAAAATTCCACTTGAATTAATACAAAATAAAACGCCAGAAATGAAAAAAGAACGCTGTCGATGGCCGTCGCAATGGCGACTGCCGCCGGCCTGACAGGTTGTACTGCGATGCGGTTCGAAGACGGCCGATACGAAGAAACGCTCGACCGGTTTCCCGTCAACGAGGCCGGCAAGCAACGCGTCGCGCTTGAATCATGACGATATGCGCCGGGACGCGAGCATGCCGGTTGCCGTCACGTTGTCACTAAAGGGTGAGTTGCCGCACAGACCGTCGCGCGACCCGCGATCACAATTTGACCGGTTGACCGTTCTTCCCC
>NZ_BCPP01000076.1:0-12810 GCF_016586125.1 Burkholderia sp. E168m23 | reverse complement strand
AACCCGACACGCCGATCGGCGAAAACAGATACGCGAGCAACGTCGCGCGTTCCGCCGGCGTGAGGAAGCCGGTCGGTTCGTTGTCGCGGGCCTTGCGCCAAGTCGCTTCGCCATCCTGAGCAATGAAGCGGGCCGGATTGGTCGATGCATATTCGGTGCGGCGAATATGATCGAGCACGCGCTCGATCAGCCGCAGATAGCGCATTCGCTGCGTTTTCTTGATCGGCAACTCGCCGACGAAGTTCGCGATGGTCGGTGTATCGACCGTCGCCAGGTTCTTTTGATGCGCGCGCATCCATGCGAGAAACGCGCCCCATTGCGCGCGATAGACATCGGCCGACGAGCGGCGATAGTCCTGCATTGCCAGCCATGCGTCGAACGCGGCTTCGGGCGAAAGAACCCAGTCGGACGCATCGCGGTCGAACAGGTCCTTTTCTTCCGGTGGGGCGGCGGTGTCGGGAGAGGCGGGAAGGGACATGGTATTAATTCCGTTAGTTGCGTATATGGTAGCCCTTTCCGCAACGTCTCGGGCAGCAAAAGGGTGAAGCGGCCGCCCTGCGCGGCGGCCGCGGTTGAGCCGTCAGTCGCCCCACGCCTTGGACGGGCGGAGAGGGCGCGACGGACGCACGGTATCGTGTGTCGTTGCCGCGGCTTCGTACGCGAGAACGGCGAATGAAAAGACCGCGGGCAGCGCGTTCGAGCGCCCGAAGTCGATTGGATCGTCGGTCTCGGGAAACGTCATGTCCGACGGCCGTTCGAACAGTTGACGCATGCCGGCGTCGTGCCGGCTCGCAAAGCCGAGATCGGCGAGCGCCTCGGCTTCGATCGCGTGCAGCAGGCGCCACGTCAGCGGCACGCGCTGACGGATGTACCGCCCGGCGATATGGCGAACGATCAATTCGAGGTCATGCGCGGCAGCCTTGAAGCTGAGCGCGGCCAAATCTTGTTCTTCTGTCATTGCAGGCTCCTGTCGACCGGAGCGGGCGCCTCGGTGCGCCGGCTCCGGCCCATGCATGGCGGAATGTCCGTATACTGTACAAACATACAGTACTTTCCGCAACTGGCCTGCAACTGACCTTTTGGCCGACTACCCGCGCCGTCAGCGATGGATCACGATCAACAAGGCCCGTGCTTCGGCCTTGCCGGGATTGCGGATTGCATGCGGCTCATCGGCCGGGTAACGCGCGGTGTCACCCGCCTTCAGGCGTCGGCTCGCCGCGGCGGCCTCGATTTCCATCGCGCCCTGCAGCACGGTGAGGTGCTCGCGCGTGCCCGGTTCGTGCGCGTTCGATACCAGGGCGCCGCCGCCCGGCAGCGTCAGTTCGTACCACTCGAACTTGCCGGCGAGGTCGATCGGGCCCCATACGCGCAACTGGTACCGGCCGTCGTGGCCGGCGAGCGTCGGAATGTCGTGCGGGCCGTCCACGCGGATCGTCTCGGGCGCCTTCGGCTGCGAGAACAATTCGTCGAGCGTGATGCCGAGCGCGTTCGTCAGCCGCCATGCCACGGCGATGGTCGGGTTGGCCTTGTCGCGTTCGATTTCGGAGAGCATCGATTTCGATACGCCGGCTGCGCGCGACAGGTCATCGAGCGTCAGCTTGCGCTCGTTGCGCAGGCGCTGAATCTGCTCGCCCACACGCGGCGGGGTCGCGGCCGGCGGCTGCGGGGCGGCGTCGGCGGCCGGGCGCCGCGATCCGGAGGAACTTGCCATTTGGATTCCGTTCGCTTAGAGTTGTTCGATATTTCGAATTCTAGTTCGGAATATCGGATAAATGCGGTCAACCGAACGACCGACTATAACAGTAGCAGGCCGTTGCGCCGCCACGAGCGGTGCGCTGCGGAATGCGAAACCCTGTCAGGAGCTTTGCGATGCGTGATGCCTTTCTCGCCCAGGTGCGCGGGACGCTCGACCAGATCCGCGCGGACGGTTTTTACAAGACCGAGCGCGAGATCGCGAGTCCCCAGGCGGCAGCCGTGCGGCTCGCCGGCGGTGCCGGCGTGCTCAATTTCTGCGCGAACAACTATCTGGGTCTGGCGAACGATCCGCGCCTGATCGACGCGGCGAAGGCCGGCCTCGACCAGGACGGCTTCGGCATGGCATCGGTGCGCTTCATCTGCGGCACGCAAACCGTCCACAAGCAACTGGAAAGCGCGCTGGCCACGTTTCTCGGCACCGAGGACAGCATCCTCTATTCGAGCTGCTTCGACGCGAACGGCGGGCTGTTCGAAACATTGCTCGACGAGAACGACGCGGTGATCAGCGACGAACTGAATCACGCGAGCATCATCGACGGCATTCGCCTGTGCAAGGCGAAGCGTTTTCGCTACAAGAACAACGATCTGTCCGACCTCGAGGCGAAGCTCAAGGAAGCCGACGCCGCTGGCGCGCGCCACAAGCTGATCGCGACCGACGGCGTGTTTTCGATGGACGGCATCATCGCCGACCTCAAAGGCATCTGCGATCTCGCCGATCGCTACGGCGCGCTCGTGATGGTCGACGATTCGCATGCGGTCGGCTTCATCGGCACGCACGGCCGCGGCACACCCGAGCACTGCGGCGTCGAAGGTCGCGTGGACATCATCACGGGCACGCTCGGCAAGGCGCTCGGGGGTGCCTCGGGCGGCTATGTCGCCGCACGTCGCGAGGTGATCGAGCTGCTGCGCCAGCGCTCGCGTCCGTATCTGTTCTCGAACACGCTCACGCCGAGCATCGCCGCGGCGTCGCTGAAGGTGCTGGAACTGCTCGGCAGCGACGAAGGCGCGAAGCTGCGCGAGCGCGTGCGCGAGAACGGCGCGCGGTTCCGCAAGCAGATGACCGAAGCCGGCTTCACGCTCGTGCCCGGCGCGCATCCGATCATCCCGGTGATGCTCGGCGACGCGCAGCTCGCGACGAACATGGCCGACAAGCTGCTCGGCGAAGGCGTCTACGTGATCGGCTTCTCGTTCCCCGTCGTGCCGCGCGGCCGTGCGCGCATCCGCACGCAGATGAGCGCCGCGCACTCGCCCGAACAGGTCGACCAGACGGTCGCCGCGTTCGTGCGCGTCGGCAAGTCGCTCGGCATCATCTGACGGAGGCGCGACCATGAAAGCACTGGCAAAGCTCGAACGCGGCCCCGGCCTCACGCTCACGCGCGTGAAGCGTCCCGAAGTCGGCCACAACGACGTGCTGATCAAGATCCGCCGCACGGCGATCTGCGGCACCGACATCCATATCTGGAAGTGGGACGACTGGGCGCAGAAGACGATTCCGGTGCCGATGCACGTCGGCCACGAATACGTCGGCGAGATCGTCGAGATGGGGCAGGAAGTGCGCGGCTTCGCGATCGGCGATCGTGTGTCCGGCGAAGGTCACATCACGTGCGGTTTCTGCCGAAACTGTCGCGCCGGGCGCCGGCATTTGTGCCGCAACACGGTGGGCGTCGGCGTGAACCGCGAAGGCGCGTTCGCCGAATACCTGGCGATTCCGGCGTTCAACGCGTTCAAGATTCCGCCGGAGATCTCCGACGATCTCGCGTCGATCTTCGATCCGTTCGGCAACGCGACGCATACGGCGCTGTCGTTCAACCTCGTCGGCGAAGACGTGCTGATCACCGGCGCGGGCCCGATCGGCATCATGGCCGTCGCGATCGCGAAGCACGTCGGCGCGCGCAACGTCGTCATCACCGACATCAACGACTATCGGCTGGAACTCGCACGCAAGATGGGCGCGACGCGCGCGGTCAACGTCGCGCGCGAGTCGCTGCGCGACGTGATGGCCGACCTGCACATGACCGAAGGCTTCGACGTCGGGCTCGAGATGTCAGGTGTGCCGAGCGCGTTCACGAGCCTGCTCGAGGCGATGAACCACGGCGGCAAGGTCGCGCTGCTCGGCATCCCGCCCGCGCAGACGGCGATCGACTGGAACCAGGTGATCTTCAAGGGGCTCGAGATCAAGGGCATCTATGGTCGCGAGATGTTCGAGACCTGGTACAAGATGGTCGCGATGCTGCAGAGCGGCCTCGACCTGTCGCCGATCATTACGCATCGTTTCGCGGCCGATGATTACGAGCAAGGCTTCGCCGCGATGCTGTCCGGCGAAAGCGGCAAGGTGATTCTCGACTGGACGGCCTGAGTCGAGTGAGTGTCGAGACGGGGCAGTGCGGCGCGATCGCCGCCTGCCCTGTTTTCGTTTGCACGCGCATCGTTGCGCGTCGGAACGCGTGATTCAGCGCTTGAGGTGAGATTATTCGGGAGCTGTGTGTGCGTGCCGAATCGCCGCGCGATCCCGCATCGGTGAATGGCGATTTCACGTCCGCTTCACCTGTCGGTAGCCACCTCGCTTCTTCTCGTCACGCCATTCGGCGCCTGCTTTTCCTTCTTCCACACACTTCCCTGCTTCGCCTGGCAGGCGGGCGTTTGCTTGCCGCCGTATGCGACATCGCGCCGAATCGGGACATCAACCGTGAGCTGCACACAGCGTTGCGCCTCACTGATAGGCGATGCGATCGACATCGATCGGCCTCGACCGGTGCGCAGGCCACCACTTGATCCGTTCACCATTCAATCAGCGCGAATCGAGCTGAAGACTCGTCAGGACGAGCAGACGCTTCAGGCACGATTCAACCTTCCCACCGGCAGGGCCTTTTCATCCAGGCATTGACGGCGGAGAACGATCGTTCTACCGTAAACCCCATGAACACACTTCTCGACTCCTCCGGCGAACCGGGCGTTCGCGACCGGCTGCTCGACGCGGCCGAAGCGCTGATCTACTCCGGCGGCATCCATGCGACCGGTGTCGACGCGATCGTCAAGCGATCCGGCGCGGCGCGAAAGAGCTTTTATTCGCATTTCGAATCGAAAGAAGCACTGGTGGTCGCCGCGCTCGAGCGGCGAGACGAGCGCTGGATGCGCTGGTTCGTCGACGGCACGCTGGCGCGCGGCAAGGCGCCGCGCGCGCAACTGCTCGGCATGTTCGATGTGCTGCGCGACTGGTTCGGGCAGCCCGACTTCCACGGTTGCGCATTCCTGAACGCGTCGGGCGAGATACCCGACGCCGACGATCCCGTGCGCGTCGTCGCCCGTATGCACAAGGCGCGCCTGCTGGCATTCGTGCGCGAGCGCCTCGACGCCTATGCCGACGAAACCGGCATCGAGCGCCGCGGGCTCGCGCGCCTCGCGCGTCAGTGGCTCGTATTGATCGACGGCGCGATCGGCGTGGCGCTCGTCAGTGGCGATGCAAACGCTGCACGCGATGCCCGCGCGACGGCTGAACTGCTGCTCGACACCGCCTCGCGGTAGCCGACGCAGCGAATCCGAACCGGCTGCGTGCGTTCGCGGCCAGAACCCTGAACAGGAGCTACCCATGTCCGCTTCCCCCGAAGTTCGTCCGCCCGTTCCGCCCTTCACGCTCGACACGGCGCGCCAGAAAGTGCGCGCCGCCGAGGACGCGTGGAACACGCGCGACCCGCAACGCGTGTCGCTCGCCTATACGCCGCAAAGCCGCTGGCGCAATCGCGCGGAATTCGTGACGGGCCGCGACGAGATCGTCGGGCTGCTGCAGCGGAAGTGGGCGCGCGAACTCGACTACCGGCTGATCAAGGAGCTGTGGGCGTTCGGCGGCAATCGCATCGCGGTGCGCTTTGCGTACGAGTGGCACGACGATGCGGGCAACTGGTTCCGTTCGTACGGCAACGAGAACTGGGAGTTCGACGAAAACGGCCTGATGGCGCATCGTCACGCGAGCATCAATGATCTGCCGATTCGCGAGGCGGACCGTCTTTATCATTGGCCGCTCGGCCGTCGTCCGGACGATCATCCGGGGCTGTCCGATCTCGGGCTGTGATGATGCGCGCACGCGTTCAACGGATCGGCGAACGCATCACCAAGCTTCAATGGTGAGGAAATTCGGGAGCCGCCCGCTGAAGGTGAGACTTTTCGGGACGAGGTGAAATGCCGCGTCGAACTGGGTGCATTGAACGGATCGACGCGACGTCGCAGGGGTAAAGCGGCGCAGATGTCGACGTGCAGCGGTGTGCTTTCCTGCGTGATGCATCTCACCGATCGCATCGAAGCGATCGTGCATTGCCGATCGGTGTGTGCGAGCGCGACGTGCAACTCACCGATCGAATCATCTTGCGACTTTCAACGAAAAATCGCGCAAGCAGTGCGCGCTGCGATAGGGCGTTGCTCACCGCTCGATGTTCACCGCCGCCGCATCGTCAAAGTCGGCACACGTGCGCAACCGCATCGTGTATCGCTCACCGCAGCCGATTCACGAAGGGCCGCCCGGCGCCAGCGCCGGGCACGACCCTCACCTCTCACCCCGCAATCCGCGCGGCGATCGCCTCGCCCACTTCCTGCGTGCCCGCATTGCCGCCGAGATCGCGGGTACGCGGCCCCGTGCGCAGCACGTCCTCGATCGCGGCGACGATCGCATCGTGCGCTTCGCGTTCGCGGCCCGTGCCGTTGCCGAGGAAGTCGAGCATCATCGCCGCCGACCAGATCATCGCGACCGGATTCGCGATGTATTGCCCCGCGATGTCGGGCGCGGAACCGTGCACGGGCTCGAATAGCGACGGGAACGTGCGGTCGGGGTTCAGGTTCGCCGACGGCGCGATGCCGATCGTGCCCGTACAGGCCGGCCCGAGATCCGACAGGATGTCGCCGAACAGGTTGGACGCGACGACGACGTCGAAGCGGTCCGGCTGCAGCACGAAGCGCGCGCACAGGATGTCGATGTGCTGCTTGTCGACCGCGATCTCCGGATAGCGTTCGGCCATCTCGGCCGCGCGCGCATCCCACCACGGCATGCTGATCGCGATGCCGTTGCTCTTGGTCGCGACGGTGACGCGCTTCGCGCGCCGCTGCGCGAGCTCGAACGCGAATTTCAGCACACGCTCGGTGCCGTGCCGCGTGAAGATCGACTGCTGCATCACGACTTCGCGCTCGGTGCCTTCGAACATCGTGCCGCCGACCGACGAATATTCGCCCTCGGTGTTCTCGCGCACGATCATGAAATCGATGTCGCCCGGGCGGCGGCCGGCGAGCGGCGACGGCACGCCGTCGAACAGGCGCGCGGGCCGCAGGTTGATGTACTGGTCGAATTCGCGGCGGAATTTCAGCAGCGAGCCCCACAGCGAAATGTGATCGGGCACCGTCGCCGGCCAGCCGACCGCGCCGAACAGGATCGCGTCCATGCCCGACAGTTGCGCCTTCCAGTCGTCCGGCATCATCGTGCCGTGCTGCGCGTAGTAGTCGCAGCTCGCCCAGTCGATCTCGACGAAGTCGAAGCGCACGCCGAAGCGCGCGGTCACGGCGGCGAGCGTGCGCAGGCCCTCGGGCATCACTTCGCGGCCGATGCCGTCGCCGGGGATCACGGCAATCCTGTAAGTCCTGTCGGTCATGCAAATCTCCTTGGCTGATTGGCCGGCTGCCGGAAAGGCAGGGGCCCGTCACGTCATTCTATTTGTTTCCATCTGGATTAAAATCGCTCAAAAGTTAATCGACTTTCCACGAATCGTGAATAAATCGCCGAACCTCGACGACCTGCGCGTGTTCAGCCTGGTCGTCCGCCTTGCGAGCTTCAGCGCGGCCGCCGAGCAGCTCGCCGTGTCGCCCGCGTACGTCAGCAAGCGCGTCGCGATGCTCGAGGCGCAGCTCGGCACGCGCCTGCTGCATCGCTCGACACGCCGCATGACGGTCACCGACGCCGGCGAACGCGTGTTCGCGCGCGCCGAAAAGATTCTCGACGACGTCGATCATCTCGTCGAGGACGTGTCGACCACGCGCACGGTGCCGCGCGGCACGCTGCGCATGTCGAGCAGCTTCGGCTTCGGCCGGCACGTCGTCGCGCCGGCGCTGCTCGACTTCAGCGCGCGCTATCCGCAGTTGAATGTGCGGCTCGATCTGTTCGACCGGCTCGTCGACGTGGCGGGCGAAGGCTACGACCTCGACGTGCGCATCGGCGACGAGATCGCCGATCACCTGATCGCGCGCCGCCTTGCCACGAACCATCGCGTGCTGTGCGCGTCGCCAGACTATCTCGCCCGACGCGGCACGCCGCGCTCGCTCGCCGATCTCACATCGCACGACTGTCTCGCGATCAAGGAGCGCGATCATCCGTTCGGCGTATGGCGGCTGAATGTGCGCGGGGAAACGGTCACGGTGAAGGTTGGCGGCGCGCTGTCGACGAACCATGGCGAGGTGGCCGTGCAATGGGCGCTGGCCGGACGCGGCATCGTGCTGCGCTCGATCTGGGAGGCCGGGCCGCTGATCGAACGCGGCGAACTGTGTCGCGTGCTGCCGGACGCGACCCAGCCCGCGAACATCTGGGCCGTGTACCCGGAACGCGTCGCGGCGTCGGCGAAGGTGCGCGTGTGCGTGGATTTTCTGGTGGAGACGCTGGCCGGCCTGAATGCCGCGGCGGGTGACGATACGGCCTGAAACCGGCTAAAGGTGAGCTTTTACGGGGGCGTGCGCAGGCATCGTCGACGATGCCTGCGGAGCGTCACGCCGCGTGTCGCGCGCCGAGCATCAGGTCGAGATTCTGCACGGCGGCGCCGGATGCCCCTTTGCCGAGATTGTCGAACACGGCGGACAGCAGCACCTGCCCGCCGTTCGCGTTGACGAACACGCCGAGCCGCAGATCATTGGTGCCGTTCAGCGCTTGCGGATCGAGATGCGTTGCCGCGCGTGCGTCCGCGAGCGGCATCACATCGACGTGACGGGCGTCCGCGTAGTGGTGCGCGAGACACGCATGCAGCCGCTCACCCGTCACGCCGGCCGGAAGCAGGCGCAGCTCGATCGGAATGGTGAGCACGATGCCTTGCCGATAGGCACCGTAGGCCGGCACGAAGAACGGGCGGTGCGCGAGCCCCGCATGCTGCCGGATCTCGGGCACGTGCTTGTGCGCGAGCGCGAGGCCGTAGACCTGCAGCGGCAACGCGCGTGCCGCGGCGTCGCCCGATTCGAATGCGTCGACGGCGGCTCTCCCGCCGCCCGAGTAACCGGACACCGCATGGATGCTCACCGGGTAGTCGCGCGGCAGCAGCCCGGCCTGCAGCAGCGGACGAAGCAGGCCGATCGCGCCGGTCGGGTAGCAGCCGGGATTGGTCACGCGCTTCGCATGCGCGATCTCGTGTGCGTGTCCGTCGGCCATCTCGGGAAAGCCGTAGACCCAGTCGGGTTGCGTGCGATGGGCCGAACTCGCGTCGATCACGCGTACCGCCGGGTTCCGGATGAAGCCGACCGCTTCGCGCGCGGCCGCATCGGGCAGGCACAGGATCGCGATATCGCACGCGTTGAGTGCATCGGCGCGCCGCGCCGCCTCCTTGCGTTCGGCGGCGGGAAGCGTGAGCAGCCGCACGTCGGTGCGGTCGCGCAGACGCGCGTGAATCTGCAACCCGGTCGTGCCCTGGTCGCCGTCGATGAAGACAGTGGGGAAGCTCATGATGGTCGTGCTCGTCGCGTTCGGTCGTCGGGGAAACCGTATCGTCCACCGAACGCCTAGAATAGGAAAAGTTGAATTTGCTGATCGTCTGATTCAGATTTCCTGAACGAGAGGAGTGTGATGCGCGAGATCAGTCTGGACCGTCTGCGTACGCTGGTCGCGATCGCGGACCAGGGTTCCTTCGTGGCGGCGGCGCAATGGCTTCATCTCGCGCCGCCGACCGTCAGCCTGCATGTCGCCGAGCTGGAAAGCCGCGTCGGCGCGCCGCTGCTGTCGCGCACGCGCGGCAACGTGCGCCCGTCGGTGATCGGTGAAGTGCTGGTGGAGCGGGCGCGGCGTCTGCTGGCGGAAGTCGAATCGACGCTGGACGACGTGCAGCGACAGGTGCAGGGGTTGACCGGGCGCGTGCGTCTCGGCGCGTCGACCGGCGCGATCGCGCATCTGCTGCCGCAGGCGGTGGCTGGACTGCGCGCGCAGCATCCGGATATCGACGTGCAGATCGCGGTGCTCACGTCGCAGGACACGCTGGCGCGCATTGCACAGGGCACGCTCGACGTCGGGCTGGTCGCGCTGCCGCAAGCGCCGGTCGCGGGGCTGTCGATCCGCTCGTGGCGCCGCGACCCGGTGATGGCTTTCCTGCCCGCGGACTGGCCGCTTCCGGCCCGTGTGACGCCGGCGTATCTGGCCGCGCGGCCGCTGATTCTCAACGATGCGACGACGCGCCTGTCGCGGCTCACGACCGAATGGTTCGCGCTCGGCGGCCACCGGCCCGTGCCGCGGATCGAACTCAACTACAACGATGCGATCAAGAGCCTGGTCGCCGCGGGGTACGGCGCGACGCTGCTGCCGCACGAGGCGGGCGCCCCGCTGCCGGATGCGCGCATCGTCATGCGGCCGCTACGTCCGGCGCTGTGGCGTGAGCTGGGGATCGCCCATCGGGCCGGCCCGGTCGAACGGGCCACGCAGCACGTGCTCGATGCGCTGCGGGCGCTCGGCGCGCGATAGCGGGCCGTCGTGCGGCTGGCCCGTGCGGGCCGTACGGCCTGAACGCAGGTTCAGAGCCGGTTGTCCTTCGCCAGCGTGAGCACGCGCGCCCAGCGCTGCGCATCGCGCTTGTCCATCATCGGCAGCTTCCATTCGCCGCGCACGGCGTCGCGCACGCGCACGACGAGATGCCAGCGGCCGTCGATCGGCGCGGCCTCGCAACCGTCGAGCTGCGACAGCGTATAGCGGCCGTCCGCGCTGTCATGCGACAGCCACAGCAACCCTTGCGTCGTGGACACGCGCAACTCGCCCCACGCGCGATGCACGATATGCGTCCAGCCTGCTTCCTTCGTGTTCGGTGCGATGTCGCGGCGGCGCTTGAGCCACCACGCGATCAACGCGATCAGGAGCGCGGCGGCGAGCACGGCGGCCGCGATCGCGACCGGCTGGCCGAACTGCGCGGCGATGACGTGAAACAGGTGAACGGCGCCCCATCCGAGGGCGATGAGCGCGAATAGCGCAATGAAAATCGGCATGTCGAATCGGAAAGGAGGACGGGCCGGCGCAGGCAGCGCACCGGCCCGTTGCACACGGCATTACCGGCGGCGGTGAATGTCGTGCGTGACGAAGCCCGCGTCGTTGGTGGGCAGCGCGAGGCCGTCCTTCACCGCGAGCGTCTTGCGGATGTCGTCGAGACCCGCGGACCAGTGGTCGCGCATCGTCGACAGACCGAACTGATAGTCCTTGTAGTGATGCTCGTACGCCTTCTGCTGATAGATCAGATGCTGGATGTTGTACTTCTTCCCGCTCGACATCGCTTCGGCTTCGACGCACCACGGATCGTTCTTGCGTTGCTCTTCCGGCACCTGTTCGAGCACGTGGCGCAGCACGTTGCGGTAGCGCTGTTCGCGCTGCAGCGTGTCGGTCACGAAACGCGTGCGGCTCGAATACTGCACGTCCTTCGTGCGCTCGGCGACGTCGGCCATCGTGCGCGGCAGCGGCCCGCGCGCGCTCCACAGATCGACCTGGAACGCGAGCGTATCGCAGCGCGGCCGGGCGCGGAGCACTTCCATCAGCGGCGTGTTCGACACGACACCACCGTCCCAGTAATACTCGCCGTCGATCTCGACGGGCGGGAACGCGGGCGGCAACGCACCGGACGCCATGAAATGCTCGGGCGCGAGACGGATGCGCGAGTTGTCGAAGTACACGAAGTTGCCGGTGCCGACGTTGACCGCGCCGACCGACACGCGCGTCTCGCCCGAATTGATCCGGTCGAAATCGCACAGCTTGAGCAGCGTCGTGCGCAGCGCCGACGTGTCGTACCAGCTGATCTTTTGCGGATGATCGGCCACGCCCGGCAGCGGCGGCGGGAAGCGCGGCACGAAGAACCCTTGCTGGCCCTGCATCATCGCGCTCGCGGCCTGCGACGCGGTGAAGAACGTGCGCACCTGATCGATGCTGTTGAACAGCGCGAATTCGAACGCGGCCGGAATCGCGGGAAAGAACGCCGGCTGGCAGATCGTTTCCCAGAACTCACGCAGGCGCTCGACGCGATGCTCGGGCGCATTGCCGGCGATCAGCGCGGTGTTGAGCGCGCCGATCGAGATGCCCGCGATCCAGTCGAGCGGAATGCCCGCCTCGTGCAGCCCTTCGAACACGCCGGCCTGGTACGCGCCGAGCGCGCCGCCGCCCTGCAGGACGAGCGCGATCGTTTCGTACGGCAGCGACCGCGCAGCGGCCGGTGCGCCGGCTTCGTGGTGCAGGTCCGCCGCATCCACGGCCTGCTTTTCGGTGCGGGCGTGCGGCTTCATTGCATGAACCAGCCGTGGCTGACGATGAACGACTGGCCCGTGAGCGCGGCGCTCGGGAACGCCGACAGGAACAGCACCGTCTGCGCGACGTCCTGCACCGTCGTGAACACGCCGTCGACCGTGTTGCCCAGCATCACCTTCTTGATCACTTCCTCTTCGCTGATGCCGAGCTCCTTCGCCTGCTCCGGAATCTGCTTGTCGACCAGCGGCGTGCGCACGAAGCCCGGACACACGACGTGCGAGCGCACGTTGTGCTTCGCGCCTTCCTTCGCCAGCACGCGGGCGAGGCCCAGCAGGCCATGCTTGGCCGTCACGTACGCCGACTTCAGCGGCGACGCTTCGTGCGAGTGCACCGAACCCATGTAGATTACGACGCCGCCGCGATCGTCCTTGTACATGTGCTTGAGCGCGGCCTTCGTCGTCAGGAACGCGCCGTCCACGTGGATCGCCTGCATCTTCTTCCAGTCAGAGAACGAATAGTTCTCGATCGGGTTGACGATCTGGATGCCCGCGTTCGACACGAGGATGTCGACCGAGCCGAACGCTTCGGCCACCTTGTCGATGCCGCTGTTCACGGCGTCTTCG
>NZ_BCPP01000075.1:0-12902 GCF_016586125.1 Burkholderia sp. E168m23 | reverse complement strand
TTCACCGCGATCTCGATGGCCGAGGCCACCGCGCAGACGGTCGCCGTCGGCGAAACGTGCGGCAAGGCGATTTCGCTCCGGCGTGACGTGCCGAAGACGATACGCGGCGATGCGCTCGCGTCGCTGGCCGGCGCGCTGTTCGGCACGCCGCTGATCGTGACGAGCGCCGAGAACATCGGCGTCGTGCAGACGACCGGCGTACGGTCGCGCTACGTGACGGCCGCCGCCGGCGCGATCCTGATCGTCATCGCGTTGTTCGCGCCGCTCGCGCGGCTCGCGTATGCGATTCCGGCCGCGGTGGTCGGCGGCACCGCGCTGATCGTGTTCGCGATGATCGGCGTGATGGGCATCCGGCTGCTCGCGAACGTCGACCTGCATGCGCGCGCAAACCAGTACACGCTCGCAGCAGCACTGGTGGTCGGCCTCGCGCCGATCCTGGTGCCGAACCTGTATCGCCATTTCGGCGCACCCGTGCAGATCGTGCTCGGCAACGGCATGGCAGCCGGCACGCTCGCGGCCATCGCGACGCAACTCGCATTCGCCGCGCTCGCGCGGCTGGGCGGGCACGCACACGCGGGGGCGGCTGCGGCGCCTTCGCACGACGCATAAAGGCAGCGGCGCGCCCACGCGGCGCCGCTTGACGACGCCTGCGGTTCGACCGACAATCGCCGCTCCCTTCTGGCGCGGGCACTCGATCCAGCCGGCGCGTGCGTCTCCTCGACGCCGCACCGGCTTCAGGTTTTCCAGTCCCGATCTCCGCGCCGCCGTGCACGCGCACGCCATTCGACCGGCCTCGCCGGACACACTTGATGCAGGTACCGCTCCCTGAACGCCAGCTCATTGCCGCGCGATCACGCTCGTTCCTGCCCGTTCATTTCGGAGTCCATGATGATCATTCGTCTTTCCAAGGCAGCCATGGTGCTGGCCATGGCCTTTTTCGCGTCGCTCGTCGCGTTCGGCAACATCACCGACTACGCGACGAATTTCGCGTTCGTGCACCACGTGTTCCTGATGGACACCACCTTCCCCGGCAACGGAATCATGTATCGCGCGATCGGCACGACGTGGGTTCATCACGCCGGCTATATCGGCATCATTTCGATGGAAACGCTGACGGCCGTGCTGTGCTGGATCGGCGGTGCCCGGCTGCTGCGCGCGCGGCGCGCGGGCGATGCGGGATTCCGTGCGGCGAAGGGCCATGCGATCGCCGGCCTGACGCTCGGCTTCCTGACGTGGCAGGTCGCGTTCATGTCGGTCGGCGGCGAATGGTTCGGGATGTGGATGTCGAAGCAATGGAACGGCGTGCCGGACGCGTTCCGGTTCTTCATCACGCTGCTGCTCGTGCTCGTTTACCTGACGATGAACAACGACGGCGTCGACGACGCGCGTACCGCGCACTGACGAGCCAGTTTCGTTGCGCGCCGGCCGACCGGACATCGGGACGATTGCCGACGTCACCGTGTCCGGCTATAAAGCGGAGATGGACACGAATCGCTGGATTCACGACCCCGTCGGTGCGTTTCGCGCGTGGCAGGAAACCACCGCGACCGGCGCCGGCCGCCGGCCGTTCGCGCCACGCTCGGTCGTGCAGCACGTTGCGATGTTCGAGCGATTCCTGCGCCACCTGAGCGCGCAGCGCGTATCGCTCGCCACGTTCGGGCCCGACCACGTCGCGGCCTTCCTTGCGGAACTCGACCGAACCTGCACGCCCGGCACGTCGACGCGCGTGCGCTATGCGAAGCTGATCGACCGGCTCGGCCGGCATCTGGTCGACGCCGGCGTGCGGACGATCCATCCGGCCGGCCGATCGACGCGCGATCTCGCCTGGCCGGACGGCGAGCCCGAGCCGTGCTACCTGCCGCCCGATGCCGACGCGGCGCTGCAGCGCCATGTGCAGCCGCGAGCGGACGATACGCCGGCCGACTGCCGGAATCGCGCGATCGTCGCGCTGCTGCTCGCGAGCGGTATCACGTCGGCCGAAATTCGCGCAGCGAGCGCCGACGCGCCCGAACTCGATGCGCGGCCGCTGGTGTTGTCGGTGCCGCGCGATCGCGCGCGGCCGGCACGCCGGATCGAGCTCGCCACGTTCGCGATAGCGCCGCTCACCGCATGGCGCGCGCGCTCGACCGACGTGCCGCCGTCGGCGCTGCTGTTTCCCGCGCCGCGCGGAGGCGCAATGAACGACATGTTCCTGCTGCTCGTGGTACGTGACGCGCTGAACGCGATCGGCTTTCGCGCAGCGGACATGAGCCCGCGCGTACTGCGCAATACGTATGCGCGCCGCCAGTTGCTCGCCGGCCACGCGCATGCCGACGTCACGGCGATGCTCGGCCTGGCCAGCATGCGAACGGTCACGCGCATCCGGCAAACACTGCCGCCCGACGCGGCCGCGGATCGCGCTGCCCACGAGCATTGATCGCGCGTCGCGCGCCGCCCTGCGCGCATCGTGCTCGTTCCGGTTCGTTACTCGCCCGGCTTTGACTGGACCAGCCGCAAAATCCGCGTGTCGTACGGCGATTGCATCACTTCCGCGATGTGGATCTCGGGCGCGGCCGGATGCAGCGGATTCAACAGGAAGTTGTGCGCGTGCGGCACGACGACGCTCGGCACGCGCAGCAGCGCGCTCGGCTGCGTGTGCAGCCACTCGGTGCCGGCGCTGCGGGTCCAGTCGACGTTCGTGCGCCAGTCGTCCGGTGCATTGCCTTCCGCGATTTCGGCGACGTCCACCGACTCGGGCACCTCGATACGCAGCAACTGATATCCGCTCGGCAATTGCGCGACGGTGGCGATTTCGAAATGCACGAGCGTCTCGAGCAACGCGAGCGCCGGATGCTCGGCGAGATACACGACGGGCTGCCCGGCGAAATGCCAGCGCCCGCCGGCCCGCAACCCGCCGATGCCTTTCAGATCGGCGTAATTGCTGATCCGCCACAGCGTCGTCAAGCGAAGTACCCCTCGTCGATCTGCGTGAGGGCCTCTTCGACGAGCCGCGCGCCATGCTCGGTGCTCGCCATGTCGAGCGACGTGCGGCCGCCGAAGCGCTGGAGCCCGTTGCGCAGCCACGCCATCGCCTTGTCCTGGTCGCCGAAGGTGGCCGTCGCCTGCGCGACGATGCGCGCGAGGCGAATCGCCTTGTCCGACTCTTCCGGCGACAGGCGTTCGTGCGCCTGGCGGCGATGGCTCAGCGTGCGGCGCGGAATGATGAAGGCCAGCTCGTCCGATTTCAGCCCGCGCTCCGACAGCCGGTCGATCACCGACACGTCGACGCGCGCGCTCGCCAGCTCGGCCAGATCGGCGCCCGACCGGACGCGGATGGCCAGCAGCTGCTCGAGAATCGTGAATTCGGCCTGACGCGGATGGGCGACGCCCGAAGGATGAAAAGCGATGGTGCTCATGACCTCTCTCCGGCAATTTGCCCAATCATTATAGGCGTTTTGCCTCAAGCGCATGCGGATCGTTGAGCGTGGGCTTGCCGATCAGGGTTGGCAGACCGGTATTCAGGGGTACGCGAATCGGAGATTCGCTTCGGTGAGGGGGTGTAATAATTCAGTATATAAAGTCTTCGTCTGCGATGATATGAAGTTGTCACGTAACAAATTTCCAACGGTAATACGCGAACTGGCGGAATCGCCCCTTTTCCCTGTCCGATTCCTCACACCGTCTCCAGTAAAACGCAGGGTTCTACGGATTACCCTCGACCGCTCCAGCAAGCCGAACCAGTCGACTCACCCTCGTCGCGCGTGACGAATCGCTCCCGTGCCCGCTCCAACCGCTTCCGTACACTCGAAATCGCGCCTCGCACCGGACGGCCTACTTACTGTTCGACACAACCGGCGTCGGCGCGCTGGCCAGCAGCGCGCTGAACTTCGCGGGCGCGGTGATGGTGGGCACGGCGATCGGCTTGAGCATGACGAAATCCCCGCCCGATATCGGCTCGCGCTGGAACACAACCGAAGCATCAACGCCGGCGCGCGCGGCAACTGGCTCAACCATCGCGCCGATGGTGCGGCCGGCGCGGCGAAATTCGCGGGCTCAGAAGTCTGCGGCAAGACGATCACCGCACTCAGCGGCTCCGCCACGGCCCAAGCGAGACGTCGGCGCCGAACCTGCTGCACCTCGGGCAACCGATCGACGTAGGCTGATGCGCGGCCGCCCGCCCGCGCTCAGCCGGCCCACGCGGACGACCGGATCACGCTGCAGAAATTGCCCGCATGGAAATGCGGATCCTTGTCCGCGAGCACGTCGGCCTTCACGTTGCCGAACGTCGTGCCGGGCTTGTGCTTGATGCCGTCGTAGAACGCCTGGATGATGTCCTCCTTGAAATGCGGCGTGCGCGGATGCGCGCGCACGACCGCTTCCCGCTCGACGTCGCTGTATTCCGGGTAAGCGAGGCCCAGCACGTCCATCTCGACGCCCGCGGTGACCAACGCGACGACCGGATGCATGTGTTGCGGGATGCCGGGCGTGGTGTGCAGCGCGATCGAGGTCCACACGACATCGATGTCCTGTTGCGAAATCCCCTTGCCCTTCAGAAAATCGCGCGCGGCGTTCGCGCCGTCCACTTCGAAGCGCTCGCATGCGCTGCTGTGCCGGTGCGTGAGCCCCATGTCATGAAACATGCAGCCGCAATAGAGCAGCTCCGGGTCGTACTCGAGCCCGCGGCGCCGGCCCGCCAGCGCCGCGAAATAGAACACGCGGCTCGAGTGGTGGAACAGCAGCTCGGACTCGGTATCGCGCACGAGCTCGGTGATCTCGCGCGTCAGACGCGTATCGGGAAGGGTGATGCCGGCAACGTTCACAGTCATGATCGACCTCCATGGAAGACAGCTTCGATTCTCCGGAGTCCGACAGATGTCTCCAATGGACGTGTTACGACGAATCCTGCCATTTCGCGCGACGAACGGACACGGTGCCTGTGCGGCCAAGCCAGCGCCCCTATACTGCTGCGCATCAGGTTCGATACGACACGCAATCGATCATGCCGAAGGTCGTGGGTATTTTCGCCGTTCCGGGTGTGCAACTGCTCGACGTCTCCGCGCCGCTCGACGTGTTCGCGCAAGCGAACGTCGAATGCGGGAAGCCGTTCTATACGCCGCGGATCATCGCGAGCGGGCCCGGGCCGGTCCGCAGTTCGTCCGGCGCACGGCTGCTGCCCGACTGGATCGCGCCCGACATCCCCGAGCGCATCGACACGCTGCTGGTCGCCGGCGCGCCGCACGCCGGCCAGATCTTGCTGCGCACCGACGTCCTCGCATGGCTGCGGTCGGCGGCCGTGCAAAGCAGGCGCTACGGCTCGATCTGCACCGGCGCGTTCATCCTCGCGGCCACCGGCCTGCTGAAAGGGCGTCATCTGACCACGCACTGGGCCGCAGCCGATGCATTCGCGCAAGCGTATCCGTCCGTCGCCGTCGACGCCGACGCGCTGTACGTGCGCGACGGCAAGCTACGAACCGGCGCCGGCGTCACGGCCGGGCTCGATCTCGCGCTCGCGCTGGTCGAGGAGGATCTGGGCCGCGAGATCGCACGACGCGTCGCCGCGCAACTGGTGATGTTCTTCAAGCGCCCGGGCGGGCAGCTCCAGTTCAGCCGCAAGGGCGAGGCGCGCCCCGCCGGGCGTTCGGTGCTGCAGGAAGTCCAGCGCTGGATTGCGGCGCATCCGGAACTCGAGCATTCGGTGGCCGACATGGCGAAGCATGCGGGCATGAGCCCGCGCCATTTCGCGCGGCTGTTCCGCGCGGAAGTCGGCATGACGCCGGCCGCATGGGTGGAGGCGACGCGCATCTCGGTTGCCCGCCAGCTACTCGAGGACGGCCGCGACACGCCGAAGCAGGTCGCCGCGAAATGCGGTTTCGCGAACGTCGATACGCTCAGGCGGGCGTTCACCCGGCATGTCGGCATCACACCCGCCGAATACCGGAAACGGCAGGTGACGCTGGCTGCGTGATGTGGAACGAGCGACGCCAGCGGCCTCGCAAAAAATTTCGGAATCCGACTCAACTGCTCATCCCGTTGCTGCTGCGCCGATCGCCCCTGTCGCCCGCTGAAAGCCATGCTCCTGCTCCGGCTCGCCGCAATCTTCGGATGAAATTGCATGCCGCGCGAATCGTTTACTCCGTTGCAATAATGATTCGCCGCAACGCGTATTTCCGGCCGGTAACGCGATCGTTACGATGCAATCACCCGCTGAACGCAACATGCGAAGCGCGAAATCAACAGAACCGGAGGTCACCATGAAATCGTTCATCACCGCTGTCGTCGCCGCAACTGCGCTCTGTGCGTCGTACGGCGCATTCGCCCAGTCGAACCCGTCCGGCCAGTTGACGCGCGCGCAGGTGCGTGCGGAACTCGTCCAGCTCGAACAGGCCGGCTACAAGCCCGAAGTCTCCGACCAGTACTACCCGCGTGCGCTGCAGACGGCGCAGGCCCGCGTGACGAATGCCGAGGAAGCCGGCTACGGCGCGCAAGCGGCCGCCGGCACGCGTGCCGGCCGCGCGATCGCGGTCAAACAGGAAGGCCGCGACTCCATCTATTTCGGCCAGTAAGCCTGATACGCGCCGGCGTATTCCCGGCGCATTCCGATCCGCACGACGTACCCGCGACACCCCGCTCCCGTTCATCGGGGCGGGGTGTTTGCTTTCCGGTCGGCCGCTCTCTTCACCGCTCGCGCGCCGCGCGGCACCGTTCACGCAAGCGTCCGGTGTTTGCGCATAGAATGGCCGCGTGGTCGGTGCCGGCCAGAACGAACGCGAGCGGTATCACGACGCCCGCTGGCCGGCCCGATGTCGCACTCGGCGTATTTTTCGAAAAGGAGCGGTTTCATGTCTCAAACATCCGGTTCCACGATCACGTTTCGCCGCCCCGACGGCCAGGAGCTACAGGGCTATCTCGCCACGCCGGCACGGACCGAAGGCGCGCCCGCGGTCGTCGTCATCCAGGAATGGTGGGGGCTGAACGACCAGATCCGCGGCGTCGCGGATCGCCTCGCGCGCTGCGGCTACTTCGCGCTCGTGCCCGACCTGTATCGGGGCAAGTCGACGGTCGAGGAAGAGGAAGCACACCACCTGATGACAGGCCTCGATTTCGGCGACGCCGCGTCGCAGGACATTCCCGGCGCAGTCGCGTACCTGAAGACGCTGGCGCCGCGGGTCGCGGTGACGGGCTACTGCATGGGCGGCGCCCTCACGCTGCTGTCGCTGCAGTACGCCGAGGCGGACGCCGGCGTCACGTGGTACGGCCTGCCGCCGCTCGACTACATCGATCCGGCCAAGCTCAAGGTGCCGCTGATGGGACACTGGGCGACGCAGGATGCGTTCTTCAAGATCGACCAGGTCGACGCACTGGAAAAGAAGCTGACCGATGCGAAGGTCGGTTTCGAATTCCATCGCTATCTCGCGCACCATGCGTTCGCGAACGAAACGGCCGTCGGCCCCGGCCGCATCGCCGGCACGCAGTTCGATCCGGTGTGGTCGGAAACGGCGTGGGACCGCACGCTCACGTTCTTCGGCCGGACGCTCTGGACGAAGCAGGCCTGACGTAACGCCGCTCGCCGCGCGGGCGACGGTACAAAAGAAAACGCCACGGATTTACCGTCCGTGGCGTTTTCGTTTTCACATCCCTTCGGACGTGCCGACAGGCACGGCTTACCCGTTCGTCGCCGTTGCCGACGCGGGCGCAGGAGCCGCCGCCTTGTCGTAGTCGACCGGCGCATCCGGCGCGCGCGGCGCTTCGCCTGCATGCTGGATCCAGCCGCCGCCGAGTGCGCGGTACAGGTCGACCAGGTTCGTCCAGCGTGCCAGGCGTGCGCTGATCAGCGACTGCTGTGCCGAGTACAGATCCGTCTGCGCGGTCAGCACCGACAGGTAGCTGTCGACGCCGTTCTTGTAACGCAGGTCCGACAGGTCGAAGCGACGTTGCTGCGCGTGCTCGTTACGCTCCAGCGCCGCGATCTGCTGGTCGTACGTGCCGCGTGCGGCGAGGCCGTCCGATACTTCGCGGAATGCCGACTGGATCGCCTTCTCGTAGTTCGCGATTTCGATGCGCTTCTGCACGTGCGCGAGATCGAGGTTCGCGATGTTCTGCCCGCCCTCGAAGATCGGCAGCGCGATGCTCGGCGCGAACGACCACGCCGCCGTGCCGGCCTTGAACAGGCCGCCCAGCGTCGGGCTCGCGGTACCGAACGCGGCTGTCAACGAGATGCGCGGGAAGAACGCCGCGCGCGCCGCGCCGATGTTCGCGTTCGCCGCCAGCAGCGTCTGCTCGGCCTGCATCACGTCAGGACGACGCGTGAGCAGATCCGACGGCAACCCGGCCGGCACGTCCGTCAGCAGGTTCTGCGCGTCGAGCGGCATGCTCGCCGGCAGGTCGTCCGGCAGCGGCTCGCCGATCAGCAGCACCAGCGCGTTCAGCGCCTGCGCGCGGGCACGGGCCTGCGCCTGCTGGTTCGCGAGCGCCGTCTCGACCACCGTCTGCGCCTGACGCAGCTCGAGCTCGGAGCCCGTACCGTTGTCGAACTGCAGCTTGGTCAGGTCGTAAGACGCCTGCGCGGTCTTCAGCGTGTCCTCCGTGACCTTCAGCAGGTCATCGGTCGACAGCAGCGTCAGGTATTGATCGGCCACCTGCGACACCAGCGAGATTTCCGACGCCTGCCGCGCATACGCGGTCGACAGGTATTGCGCGAGCGCCTGGTCCTTCAGGCTCTGCACGCGGCCGAACAGGTCGAGCTCCCACGACGCGGACAATCCGACGTTGTAGACGCGCGAAATGTACGCCTGGTTGGTCGGCGAGACACCTTGCGGATAGCGCTGGATGTCGCCCGTGCCCGTACCGTCGAGCGTCGGGAACAGCCCCGCACGCGTGATCTGGTACTGCGCACGCGCCGCCTCGATATTGAGCACCGACACGCGCAGGTCGCGGTTGTTCTTCAGCGCGATCTCGATCAGCCGCTGCAGGCGCGGATCGACGAAGAACTCGCGCCAGCCGATGGCAGTCGCCGCCTGGCCGTTCGCACTGTGCGCGCCGGCCGCACCCGGCTGCGTCGCGTAGACGCCGCCGGCCGGGTACGCCTGCGCGACGGGTGCGTCGGGCCGCTTGTAGTGCGGCGCCATCGTGCATCCCGTGGCAAACAGCGCGGCAGCCAGTGCGACCGCGGTTGCAGTCAAAGCATGTTTTTGCATCGTTACTGCCCCTTCGAATCGTGTGCGTCGTCGTGACCGCGCTGCAGGTCGCCCTGCACGAGACGCCATGCGTCGTCGACGTTTTCCGTCTCGCCGCTGAAGATCGCGCGAACCCGCACGAAGAACATCGGGATCATGAAAATGGCGAGGAACGTCGCCGTGATCATCCCGCCGATCACGCCGGTGCCGATCGCATGCTGGCTGGCCGACCCCGCGCCGTTACTGATCGCGAGCGGCAGCACGCCCAGCATGAATGCGAGCGACGTCATCAGGATCGGACGCAGCCGCAGGCGCGCCGCCTCGATCGCCGCCCGCACCGGCCCCATGTTCCCGCCCGCCTGCAGCTCGCGCGCGAACTCGACGATCAGGATCGCGTTCTTTGCAGACAAGCCCACGGTCGTCAGCAGGCCGACCTGGAAGAACACGTCGTTCTCGAGACCGCGCAGCATCGTCGCGAGCAGCGCGCCGACCACGCCGAGCGGCACGACCATGATCACCGAGAACGGAATCGACCAGCTTTCATACAGCGCCGCGAGACACAGGAACACGACGAGGATCGAGATCGCATACAGGATCGGCGCCTGCGAGCCGGACTGGATTTCCTGGAACGACAGGCCCGTCCACGAATAGCCGATGCCTTCCGGCAGCTTGCTCGCGAGCGCTTCCATCGCGGCCATCGCCTGGCCGGTCGACTTGCCTTCCGCGGCCTGCCCCTGGATCTCGATCGACGACACGCCGTTGTAACGCTCGAGCTTCGGCGACCCGTAGATCCAGTGGCCGGTCGAGAACGCGCTGAACGGCACCATCCCGCCCGCGCTGTTGCGCACGTACCAGATGTTCATGTCCTCCGGCGTCATCCGGAACGGCGCGTCCGACTGTACGTACACCTTCTTGATCCGGCCGTCGGTATCGAGGAAGTTGTTCACGTACTGCGACGCCCATGCGATCGAGAACGTCTGGTCGATCGCCGCGGCCGTCACGCCGAGCGCGTTCGCCTTCTCGCGATCGATGTCGACCTTGTACTGCGGCGTGTCGTTCAGGCCGTTCGGGCGCACCAGCGCCAGCGCCGGGTCCTTCGCGGCCAGCCCGAGCAACTGGCCGCGCGCGGCCATCAGCGCTTCGTGACCGAGGCCGGCGTTGTCCGTCAGCTCGAAGTCGAAACCGGCAGCCGTGCCGAGTTCGGGAATCGACGGCGGGTTGAACGGAATCACCATCCCGTCCTTGTACGTCGAATAGTGCGCGAAGGTCCGGCCGATCAGCGCCTGCACCTTCTGGTCCGAACGCTGGCGCTGCTCGTACGGTTTCAGCTTCACGAACACGAGGCCCGCATTCTGGCCGCGGCCCGCGAAGCTGAAGCCGTTGACCGTGAACACCGAGTCGACCACGTCCTTCTCGGCGGTGGTCAGGTACGTGTTGATGTTGTCGAGCGTCTTGCCGGTCGTTTCCTGCGTGGAGCCGGACGGCGTCTGCACGATCATGAACATGTAGCCCTGGTCTTCGTCGGGCAGGAACGACTTCGGCAGCCGCGCGAACATCACGCCGACCGCGAGGAACACGGCGAGATAGATCACGAGCCAGCGGCCCGAGCGCTTGATCACGTGGTTCACGCCGCTCGTGTAGCGATCGCGGCTGCGATCGAACGTCCGGTTGAACCAGCCGAAGAAGCCCTTCTTCTCTTCGTGATGCCCCTTCTCGATCGGCTTCAGGATCGTCGCGCACAGGGCCGGCGTCAGAACCAACGCGACGAGCACGGACAGCACCATCGCCGACACGATCGTCAGCGAGAACTGACGATAGATCGCACCGACCGAGCCGCCGGAGAACGCCACCGGCACGAACACCGCCGACAGCACGAGCGCCACGCCGACGAGCGCGCCGGTGATCTGGCTCATCGCCTTGCGGGTCGCCTCCTTCGGCGACAGCCCTTCCTCCGCCATCACGCGTTCGACGTTCTCCACCACCACGATCGCATCGTCGACCAGCAGGCCGATCGCGAGCACGAGGCCGAACATCGACAGCGTGTTGATCGAGAACCCGGCGAGGCCCATGATCGCGAACGTACCGAGCAGCACGACCGGCACCGCGATCGTCGGGATGATCGTCGCGCGCAGGTTCTGCAGGAACAGGTACATCACGAGGAACACGAGCACGATGCCCTCGATCAGCGTCTTGACCACTTCCTCGATCGACAGGCGCACGAACGGCGTCGTGTCGTACGGGTAGTGCACGACGAGACCGTGCGGGAAGTACTTCGACAGCTCGTCGATCTTGGCCCGCAGCGCGTTCGCGGTCGCCAGCGCGTTCGCACCGGTCGCGAGCTGGATACCGAGGCCGGCTGTCGGCTGTCCCATGTACTTCGTGTCGAACGTGTAGTTCTCCGAACCCAGCGCCGCGCGGCCGACGTCCTTCAGGCGAACCTGCGAGCCGTCCTGGTTGACCTTCAGCAGGATGTTGCCGAATTGCTCGGGCGTGCGCAGCAGCGTCGATTCGGTGATCGTCGCCTGCAGCACGGTGCCCGGCTTCGCCGGCGTGCCGCCGATCTGGCCGCCCGCGATCTGCACGTTCTGCTGCGTGATCGCGGCCGTCACGTCGGTCGGCGTGAGGCTGTAGTTGGTCAGCTTGATCGGGTCGAGCCAGATCCGCATCGAGAACTGCGAACCGAGCAGCAGCGTCTGGCCGACGCCGTTCACGCGGCTCAGCGGATCGAGCACGTGCGAGGCCACGTAGTTCGTCAGGTCCTCCTTCGACATCCGGCCGTCCTCGGAGTTGAACGCGAACCACATCAGCCAGTTGCTGCTCGACTTCGTCACCTGCATGCCGAGCTGCTGCACGACCTGCGGCAGGTTCGGCGTCGCGAGCGACAGCTTGTTCTGCACCTGGACCTGCGCGACGTCCGGATTCGTGCCCGGCGAGAAGGTCAGCGTGATCGTTGCGTTGCCCGAATCGTCGCTCGTCGACGACATGTACAGGAAGTTGTCGAGCCCGCTCATCTGCTGCTCGATCACCTGCGTCACCGTGTCTTCCACCGTCTTCGCGGAAGCGCCCGGATAGTTCGCCTGGATCTGGATCGTCGGCGGTGCGATCGTCGGATACTGCGCAATCGGCATCTTGAAGATCGATGCAACGCCGGCCAGCATCAGCACGATCGCGATCACCCACGCGAAGATCGGGCGATCGATAAAGAACTTGGCCATGAAAAGGACTCCCTGTTATTGCGCGCTCGACGCGGCGGCCGAACTCGCTGCGGCACTCGTCGCGGTACTCGCCGGCGCGGCGCCTGCCGATGTGGCGGATGCGGCGTCCGGCGCCGGGGCGAGCTGCGCGGCGACGGTCTTCACGGTCGCGCCCGGGCGCACCTTGTCGACGCCTTGCACGATCACGTGATCGCCCGCCTGCAGACCGCCTTCGACGATCCAGTTCTGGCCGTACGTGCCGGTCGTCGTCAACGGACGCATCTCGACCTTGTTGGCCGCGGTCACGACGAGTGCGATCGCCTGCCCCTTCTGATCGTGCGTGACGCCGATCTGCGGCACCAGGAACGCGTTCTCGTTCACGCCTTCCTCGATCCGTGCACGCACGAACATGCCCGGCAGCAGCACGCGATTCGGGTTCGGGAACACCGCGCGGATCGTCACCGAGCCGGTGGTCTGGTCGACCGTCACATCCGAGAACTGCAGCTTGCCGGCTTCCGAGTAGGTCTTGCCGTCCTCGAGGATCAGCGACACCTTG
>NZ_BCPP01000074.1:0-12933 GCF_016586125.1 Burkholderia sp. E168m23 | reverse complement strand
TACAGGAACACGTCCTTCAGCTTGCCGACTTCGGGCTCGATGTCGCGCGGCACCGCGAGGTCGACCATGAAGATCGGCCGGTGGCGGCGCGCCTTCACCGCGCGCTCGACCGCGCCGAGACCGATGATCGGCAGCGTCGACGCGGTGCACGACACGATGATGTCGAATTCGTGCATGCGGGTGGGCAGGTCGGCCAGCGGCATCGCGCGGCCGTTGAAGCGTTCGGCGAGCCGCTGGCCGCGTTCGGCCGTGCGGTTCGCGACGACCAGTTCGCGCGGGCCTTGCGCGGCGAAGTGCGTCGCGCACAGCTCGATCATTTCGCCCGCGCCGATGAACAGCACGCGCTGATCCGACACCTTTTCGAAGATCCGCTGCGCGAGGCGCACCGCAGCCGCGGCCATCGACACCGACTGCGTGCCGATTTCGGTCGTGCCGCGCACTTCCTTCGCCACCGCGAACGTACGCTGGAACAGCTGGTTCAGATAAGTGCCGAGCGCGCCCGCTTCGGTCGCGGTGCGAACGGCATCCTTCATCTGGCCCAGAATCTGGGTTTCGCCGAGCACCATCGAATCGAGGCCGGACGCGACGCGAAACGCGTGCCGGACCGCTTCCGACTGCGGCAGTGCATAGACGTGCGGCGCGAGTTCGTCGACCGGAATCCGGTGATATTCCGACAGCCAGCGGACCGCGCCTTCACGGGCAGCACGATCGTCGGTCGCGCAATACAGCTCGGTGCGGTTGCAGGTGGAGAGGATCGCCGCCTCGGGCGTATTGGGCGCCTGCGGGCCGAGAAACACGTTCTTGAACGTGACGAGAGCCGGCTTGATTTGCTCGAGCGGAAACGCCACGCGTTCGCGCAGGGCGACAGGCGCAGTGTGGTGGTTGATTCCGATCGTGAGGAGTTGCATATCGAGGGCTATCGTTTAGGCCCATATTATAGCGTTTCAGCGATTTCCTCACTCGCGGCATACCGGGCATCGGCGTGGCGGGGCCGCGAATTTGGGGGCTCGATCGGCACGCGGTCGAGCTGGTAGCCGAAGCCATAGAGCGGCAACAGCCGGTAGCCGCGCTCCGGAAGCAACTGCAATTTGCTGCGCAGCCGGGACGCATGCGTGTCGAGCGTGCGCGACTTCATGTCGCGGCGGCGCGCCCATACCGTTTCGAGGATATGGGCGCGCGATACGGGCCGCGACAGGTTCGTGAACAGCAACTGTGCGAAACGGAACTCCTTCGGCGTGAGTGAAACGATTGCGTCGCCGAAACGGACGAGGCAATGCGTGGCGTCGAACGTGTATTCGCCATACATTTCGCGCGAGCGGGTGGGCAGCCGCCGGACGCCGGCGCGCCGGCTCAGCGCATTGACGCGCGCGAGCAGCTCGGGCCCGCTCACGGGCCGCACGAGACAATCGTCGGCGCCCGCGTGCAGGCACGAGACGATTTCGCTTTCGCGCGCCGACTGCATCACGGCGATGGCGGGCAACCCGGGCAGGACCGCCTGCGCGCGCGGAATGACTTCCTGCGCCGGCTGGTCGCCGGCCCAGTGGCCGGTGACCAGCATGTCGCAGGTGTTGTCGGCGGCGAGCCACTCGAAGAATGCGGCGCCGGACGGAAATGCGTGGCACACGTGACCGCCCGCGAAGAGCAGGCGGTTCAGGAGTGCGGTATGACGCGACTCCGGATCGATCAGAGCGATTCGCATGAGAATTTCTTCAATATGGCAGCCGGTGTGCGCTTGCCATAACGTCGAGTCGGCCCCTACACTCGAATGTTCGCGGCGCCCGGCTGGTCTCGGGTTCGATGGATGAATCGATGCTAGCCGCTGGTAACGTTCACGCCTATGGGACGAATCTGAATTTATAGAAGGCGTCGAATGAACTGGTTTGGAATCCTTGTCCTGGGAGCGGCCGTCGGGCTGTTCGGCCGCTGGCTGCATCCGATGCGGCGCACGGGCCGGCCCGCGTGGTGGATCGCGGTGCTCGTCGGCATCGTGGGCGCGGCCGCCGCCCGCATGGTCGGCAATCTCTCGGGACTGTTTTACGATGGCGAGACGCTCGAATGGCCGGTCTGCACCGGCGTCGCGTTCCTCGCCGTAGCCGTGACGGTCGCGCTGTCGGCCCGTCGCTGAATGCTCTCAGGTGAAATCATGAATGCCCGTCTCCCCGAAGTCTCGCCGGTGCCGGCCCGTCTCGCGCTGTTGCGCGACGCCATGGTCCGCGAGAACCTGGCCGCTTATCTCGTGCCGTCCGCCGATCCTCATCTGTCCGAATACCTGCCCGAACGCTGGCAGGCGCGCCGCTGGCTGTCCGGCTTCACGGGCTCGGTCGGCACGCTGGTCGTGACCGCGGATTTCGCGGGGTTGTGGGTCGACAGCCGCTACTGGGTGCAGGCCGACGCCGAGCTGGCGGGCACGGGCGTGCAGCTGATGAAGATGACGGGCGGGCAGCAGAGCGCACCGCACGTCGACTGGCTCGCGCAGAACGTGGCGGCCGGCGCGACGGTCGGGGTCGACGGCGCGGTGCTCGGCGTCGCGGCCGCACGCGGGCTGACGGCCGCGCTGAGCGCGCGCGGCATCGCGCTGCGTACCGACGTCGACCTGCTCGACGCGATCTGGCCCGAGCGGCCGGGGCTGCCCGGCGACGCGGTGTTCGAGCACGTGGCGCCGCAGGCCGACACGACGCGCGCGAGCAAGCTGGCCGAGGTGCGCCGCGCGATGCACGCGCACGGCGCGCAGTGGCATTTCGTGTCGACGCTCGACGATCTCGCATGGCTGTTCAACCTGCGCGGCGCCGACGTCAACTTCAATCCGGTGTTCGTTGCGCACGCAATGATCGGCGCCGAGCGCGCGACGCTGTTCGTCGCCGACGGCAAGGTGCCGCCTGCGCTGGCCGCGTCGCTCGCACAGGATGGCGTCGACGTCCGCGCCTACGACGCCGCGCGCGCGTCGCTCGCGGCGCTGCCCGACGGCGCGACGCTGCTGATCGACCCGCGCCGCGTGACGTTCGGCACGCTCGAGGCCGTGCCGGCCGGCGTGAAGCTCGTCGAGGCCGTGAATCCGTCGACGTTCGCGAAGTCGCGCAAGACGTCCGCCGAGATCGAGCACGTGCGCGTGACGATGGAGCACGACGGCGCCGCGCTCGCGGAATTCTTCGCGTGGTTCGAACAGGCGGTGAACCGCGAGACGATCACCGAGCTGACGATCGAGGAAAAGCTCACGGCCGCGCGCGCCCGACGCCCCGGCTATGTGTCGGCGAGCTTCGCGACGATCGCCGGCTTCAACGCGAACGGCGCGATGCCGCACTACCACGCGACGCGCGAGTCGCACGCGACGATCGCCGGCGATGGCCTGCTGCTGATCGATTCGGGCGGCCAGTACATGACGGGCACGACCGACATCACGCGCGTCGTGCCGGTCGGCACCGTCAGCGACCTGCAGCGGCGCGATTTCACGATCGTGCTGAAGTCGATGATGGCGCTGTCGCGTGCCCGCTTCCCGCGCGGCATCCGCTCGCCGATGCTCGACGCGATCGCGCGTGCGCCGATGTGGGCGGCCGGGCTCGACTACGGCCACGGCACCGGGCATGGCGTCGGTTACTTCCTGAACGTGCATGAGGGCCCGCAGGTCATTTCGCACTACGCGCCGGCCGAGCCGTACACGGCGATGGAAGAGGGGATGATCACGTCGATCGAGCCGGGCGTGTACCGTCCGGGCCAGTGGGGCATCCGGATCGAGAACCTGGTCGTGAACCGTGCGGCCGGAAAGACGGAATTCGGCGACTTCCTCGCCTTCGAGACGCTGACGCTGTGCCCGATCGACACGCGCTGCGTGCTGATCGAGATGCTGCACGACGAAGAGCGCGCGTGGCTGAACACGTATCACGCGACGGTGCGCGAGCGCGTCGGCCGGCATGTGAGCGGCGACGCGAAGGCGTGGCTCGACGCGCGTACGCAGCCGATCTGACGCAACGCACGGTAACGGCCGGATAGCGATCCGGTAACGATCGAACGACGGCCGGCCGATAACAGCGAGGGCAAGCAATGGCAGACACCGCGGTGATCGTGGTCGACATGCAGCGCGGGCTGGTGGAGCGGGCGCAGCCCGCGTACCGGCTCGACGACGTGGTGTCGGGCATCAACCGGTTGACGGCGGCGGCGCGCGCGGCGAACGCGCCGGTGTGCTTCGTGCAGCACGACGGCGACGCGGACGACGACGTCGTGCCCGGCACGCCGGGCTGGGAACTGCATGCGGGGCTGGTCGTCGGTCGCGACGACTGGCGCGTGCGCAAGCAGGCGAGCGATGCGTTTCACGACACGCCACTCGCGGCGCAGCTCGATCGCCACGGCATCCGCTCGGTGCTGATCTGCGGCTATGCGACCGAGTTTTGCGTCGATTCGGCCGCGCGCCGCGCCGCGCTGCTCGGCTACCGGACGACCGTCGTGTCCGACCTGCACACGACGAACGAGCGTGCCCACCTGTCGGCGGCGCAGATCGTCGCGCACCATCACTTCATCTGGAACAACAATTCGCTGTCGGGCAACGCGGTGACGCCGCGTCCGCTCGCGGACGTGCTCGCTACGGAGTTTGCATGACGATCAAGGCAGTGGTGTTCGATTTCGGCGGGGTGCTGATCGACTGGAGCCCCGAGTACCTTTACCGCGAACTGATTCCCGACGCCGCCGAGCGTCGCTGGTTCCTCACGCACGTGTGCGCGATGGACTGGGTCGTCCGCCAGGACGGCGGGCAGACGATCGAGGAAGGCACGGCCGAACTCGTCGCGAAGTTTCCGGAGCACGAAGCGCTGATCCGCGCGTTCTATGCGCGCTGGCACGAAATGATCGGCGGCGTGCTCGAAGAGGGCGCGGCGCTCGTCGACCGGCTGGAAGCGCAGGGGATGCCGCTGTTCGGGCTGACGAACTGGTCCGCGCAGACGTTTCCGTATGCATGGGACAACTTCCCGGTGCTGCGCCGCTTCAAGGACATCGTCGTGTCGGGCCGCGTGAAGCTCGTGAAACCCGATCCGGCGATCTACCGCGAGATGCATGCGCGGATCGAGCCGCACCTGCCCGGCATCGCGACGCACGAGCTCGTGTTCATCGACGACAACGCGCACAACGCGGCGGCCGCGACGGCGCTCGGCTGGCACGGCATTCATCACACGAGCGCGTCGGCGACCGAGGCGCGACTGCGCGAGCTGGGCGCGCTGGTGTAATCGACGGGGAAGCCACGCGGGATAAAAAAAGCGAGCCAAGGGCTCGCTTTTTCGTTGTGCTGTTCGGAAGTGGCCCGCTTCGGCATCCGGCCCCGCGTGATCGCGGCGCCGGGCGCCCGGGCCGCGCCGATCAGCGGCTGATCGGCTTGTAGCGCAGACGCTTCGGCTTCGCGGCTTCCTCGCCGAGGCGCGCACGCTTGTCGGCTTCGTACTCCTGGTAGTTGCCGTCGAAGAACGTGACCTGCGAATCGCCTTCGAACGCGAGGATGTGCGTCGCGATCCGGTCGAGGAACCAGCGATCGTGCGAGATCACCATCACCGAGCCCGCGAATTCGAGCAGCGCGTCTTCCAGCGCGCGCAGCGTTTCGACGTCGAGGTCGTTCGACGGTTCGTCCAGCAGCAGCACGTTGCCGCCCGAGATCAGCGTCTTCGCGAGGTGCAGGCGGCCGCGTTCGCCGCCGGACAGGTTGCCGACGATCTTCTGCTGGTCGCCGCCCTTGAAGTTGAAGCGGCCGATGTACGCACGCGACGGCGTTTCGTACTTGCCGACCGTCAGCACGTCGGCGCCGCCCGAGATTTCCTCGAACACCGTCTTCGAACCGTCGAGCGCGTCGCGGCTCTGGTCGACGTATGCGAGCTTCACCGTCGGGCCCATCACGACTTCGCCCGAATCCGGCTGTTCCTTGCCGGTCAGCATCTTGAACAGCGTCGACTTGCCGGCGCCGTTCGGACCGATGATGCCGACGATCGCGCCGGCCGGGATCTTGAAGCTCAGGTTGTCGATCAGCAGGCGGTCGCCGAACGACTTGCTGACGTTCTTGAACTCGATCACTTCATTGCCGAGGCGTTCGCCGGCCGGAATGAAGATTTCCTGCGTTTCGTTGCGCTTCTGGTATTCCTGGCTGCTCAGCTCCTCGAAGCGGGCGATACGCGCCTTCGACTTCGCCTGGCGGCCCTTCGGGTTCTGGCGCACCCACTCCAGTTCCTTCTTGATCGCCTTCTGGCGTGCCGATTCCGACGCTTCTTCCTGCTTCAGGCGCTCTTCCTTCTGGTCGAGCCAGCTGCTGTAGTTGCCCTTCCACGGAATGCCGTGGCCGCGGTCGAGTTCGAGAATCCACTCGGCCGCGTTGTCGAGGAAGTAGCGATCGTGGGTGACCGCGACCACGGTGCCCGGGAAGCGCACCAGGAACTGCTCGAGCCAGTCGACCGATTCGGCGTCGAGGTGGTTGGTCGGTTCGTCGAGCAGCAGCATGTCGGGCTTTTCGAGCAGCAGCTTGCACAGCGCGACGCGGCGCTTTTCACCGCCCGACAGGTGCTCGATCTTCGCGTCCCACGGCGGCAGGCGCAGCGCGTCGGCGGCCACTTCGAGCTGCTGCTCGGGGCTGCCGCCGTCGCTCGACGCGAGAATCGCCTCGTACTTCGCCTGCTCGGCCGCGAGCGCGTCGAAGTCGGCGTCCGGTTCGGCGTACGCCGCGTAGATTTCTTCCAGTTTCTTGTTCGCCTGGAACAGGTCGCCGAGGCCTTCCTCGACGGCTTCGCGCACGGTCTTCGTCGGATCGAGCTGCGGTTCCTGCGGCAGGTAGCCGATGTTCAGGTTCGGCATCGGCGTGGCTTCGCCTTCGATGTCCTTGTCGACGCCCGCCATGATGCGGATCAGCGTCGACTTGCCCGAGCCGTTCAGGCCGAGCACGCCGATCTTCGCGCCGGGAAAGAACGACAGCGAGATGTCCTTCAGGATCTGGCGCTTGGGCGGCACGATCTTGCCGACCCGGTTCATCGTGAAAACGTATTGGGCCATTTCGGTGTGAAAGTCAGAAGTGGTTGGGACGGCCGCGCAGCGCGCGGGCGTGGCGGCGTCGGGTGATTCGGTACGGAGCGTGCCGCGCGGGGCGCGGCGGTGCGAGCGCGTATTGTACTTCGCCGCCGGCTGCCGCTGGCGCGGTGCAGGCCATTCGGCCGATCTGCGCTCACAGCCACGCGGCGACGCCGCCGTGCCCCGAGCACGTGCCGCGCCGGTGACGGCTGAAGCTGTACGTGCCGTCGCGGCAACGTGCGCGCGCGCCGTCCGGCACGCGGCCCGATTTCGAATGGGCGGGCGCATGCACGGTTTCGCCGTCGCGGTTGCGATACGTGTCGTGACGGTCGAGATCGGCTTCGTTGCCGTAGCCGGGTGATGCGCGATATGCGTGCGCGGCAGGGGGCAACGCGGCGCCCGCGACGAACAGCGCGGCGGACAGGGTCGCGACATGGGTCGCACGGCGGAGCAGGGCACGCATGGTCTCTCTCGTTCGGTTCGTTGTTATCGAGGTCGGGCGATGTCGAACCGAACGCCCGCGCCGCATGTTGGCGGATCGGCGCGCCGCCGCGCGACGCTAGGCCGCGCCGGTCATCGACGCCGCGCCGTCGGCCTGCGCGGCATCGAGAATCCACCGGCGGAACGCGGCAACCTTCGGCCGTTCCGCGTGATGCGGCGGATAGACGAGGTAGTACGCGAAATCGTCGAGCCATGCGACGTCGGCAAGCTGCACGAGCCGGCCGCTCGCCAGCTCGCCGCGCACCATCGCGGCCGGCAGCAACCCGGCGCCCTGGCCGGCAACGATCGCCTGCAGCAGCAGGCCCGAATCGTCGAACGCCGGGCCGCGCGGCGGGCCGAAATCGTCGATCCGCTGCGCGCCGAACCAGATGTGCCAGCCCTTGCGTTCGGCGTCGTGCAACTGCGGCCAGCCGACGAGCTCGGCCGGCGTCGCCGGCATGCCGAGCCGCGCGACGAGGTCCGGCGACGCGAGCGCGACGATTTCCACCGTCAGCAGGCGTTCGCTGCACAGCCCGATGTAGCGCCCGAGGCCGTGGCGGATCGCGACGTCGACGCCGTCGCGCGCGAAATCCGCGAGCGCGTGGCTCGTGAGGACCTGCAGGTCGACGTCCGGGCAAGCCTGCCGGAACTGCGCAAGGCGTGGGACCAGCCACGCGGACGCGAAGAACGGCGTAACGCTCACCGTCAGCACGCCGCTGTCGGCGGCGCCCGACACGCGCTGCGACGCATCGGCGATCTGCCGGAACGCGTTGCGCACGGGCGGCAGGTAGTCGCGGCCGGCGGCCGTCAGCAGGATGCCGCGGTTCACGCGCTCGAACAGTTGCACGCCGAGGTGCGTCTCGAGCGTGCGGATCATCTGGCTCACCGCGCCGGGCGTGACCGACAGCTCCTCGGCCGCCGACTTCACCGACAGGTGGCGGGCGGCGGCTTCGAACGCGCGCAACGCGTTGAGCGGCGGCAGGCGGGAACGATTCATTCAGTTTTTCTAAAGCGAAAGGTCGACGAAATATCGTTTGAGACGACGCGTATGCGCGCGTACCGTTGACGCAACGGATCGCCTGTTTCGCGGCTGCCTGTCGGGTGCCGATCGGCGGCCGATGCGATCAACATAGTTCAACTATATCCACGGGGCAATCCGGACCGCCGCCCGGCAGCCGGTGGAACCCGAAAGGAGCATCGTCATGAACCGCCCGGGCGCGTCACGCGTTTTCCATGGCTGGTACGTGGTGGCGGCCGCGTTTGCCGTCACGTTCGTCGGGTTCGGCAGCGCGTATACGTTCAGTGCGTTCGTCGAATCGCTGCAGCGGGATTTCGCCGCGTCGCGCGGCCAGATCTCGCTCGTGTTCTCGCTCGCCGGCTTCCTGTACTTCGGCTTCGGCATCGTCAGCGGGCCGCTGGCCGATCGTTTCGGCTCGCGGCGGCTCGCCGTCGCCGGGATGCTGCTGACCGGCGCGGGGCTCGCGGCGGCCGGCGCGGCGCATACGCTGCTGCAGGTCTATGTCGCGTACGGGCTCGGTGTCGGGTTCGGCGTCGGCTGCGCGTACGTGCCGGCCGTCGGCGCGGTTCAGCGCTGGTTCGTGCGCCGGCGCGGGTTCGCGTCGGGGCTCGCGGTCGCGGGGATCGGCGTCGGCACGCTGGTGATGCCGCCGCTCGCGTCCGCGCTGATCGCGCAGGTCGGCTGGCGCAGCGCGTATTTCACGCTCGCCGCGCTCGTGATCGTGCTGGGAGCCGGCATGTCGCTGCTGATCGAGAACGACCCGCGCGGGCGGGGGCTGTTGCCGGACGGCGATGTCGCCCCGGACGGCGACGGCCGGAATGGCGGGGCTTCCCCGGCCGCGGCCGCGAGCGTACCAGCCGGCGCGACGGTACGCGAAGCCGTCACGTCGCGGCCGTTCGCGAGCCTCTACGCGGCCTGCCTCGTCTGTTCGTTCGGCGTATTCGTCCCGTTCGTTCACCTCGTGCCGTACGCGCTCGATCACGGCGTCGCGCCGTCGACGGCCGTGCTGCTGCTCGGCGCGATCGGCGTGGGCAGCACGGCCGGCCGCTTCTTCCTCGGCGGCCTGGCCGATCGCTTCGGCCGCCGCGCGTCGCTGCTCGCGATGTTCGCCGGCATGGCCGTTGCGCTCGTCGCATGGGCGGGCGCCGGAACCGTCGCGACGCTGGCCGGGTTCGCGCTCGTGTTCGGCGTGTTCTACGGCGGCTGGGTCGCCGTGCTGCCGGCGGTCGTGATGGACTATTTCGGCGGGCGCAACGTGAGCGCGATCATCGGCATCCTGTACACGAGCGTCGCGTTCGGCACGCTGATCGGGCCGGCCGCCGCCGGCTTCATTTACGACGCGGGCGGCGGCTATCTCGTACCGATCCTCGCGAGCGCCGCCGCGAATGCGATCGCGTTCGCGATCGTCGCGACCACCGGGCGTGCGCCGGCCGCCGCGCGTGCGGCCGGCGGATAGTGCCACCCGGCTGGGCGCGCCGCGCGATTTCCGGTAGGGTGGCCGGACCGTCAACCATCGACGCACGGTCGGGGAGGCATCGTGACATTCGACGAAGTCCGGCAGATCGCACTGGCGTGGCGTCGAGGACGGCACGTCGTACGGCACGCCCGCGCTCAAGGTGAAGGGCAAGGTGCTCGCGCGGCTGCGCGAGGACGGCGACACGCTCGTCGTGAAGGGCGTCGGCCCCGACGAGCGTGCATGGCTGATCGAGTCGGCGCCCGACGTGTATTACGTGACCGATCACTATGTCGGCTGGCCGATCGTGCTGGTGCGCCTGTCGGCCGCGCATCCCGACGCCGTGAAAAACCTGCTTCTGCGGGAATGGCGCGCAATCGTGCCGGCGAAGTGGCGGGACGAAGCCGCCCGCGACACGCACTGAATCGCGCCCACCCCGCGCGCGATGCAGCCTGCCGAACCGGATCAAGCGTTGCATCGGTTCGTATCGATGCAACGAGTGGTTCCATCGAAATTCTTCAATTGGTTCTTAGTGAAGAACCGTTTGATGCTTACACTCCTTCGCTTCGAAGGCGGCTGACGACAGCCGACGGAACGGGCGTACGCGATGCGCCGGCGCCCGGTGCGCCGCATCGCACCCGCAGCTTCGCAGACTGCGCGGGCGACCCGACCGGAACGGCCCCATCCGGCCCATGCCCGCGTGCGACGCACCCGCGGCCGCGACCGGATTCAAGAACGACAACTCCCCGCGCCGCCTTCACGCGACACCCGGTCGTACCGGAACCGTTTTTTGGAGAGAGACAGATGAGTGGAAGCAACACAGGCCTCGGCACTGGCCTGAAGCAGCGTCACGTAACGATGATGTCGATTGCCGGCGTGATCGGCGCGGGCTTGTTCGTCGGCTCCGGCCACGCGATCGCGGAAGCCGGGCCGGCATCGATACTCGCGTATGCGATCGCGGGCGTGCTGGTCGTGCTGGTGATGCGCATGCTCGGCGAAATGGCCGTCGCGCATCCGGACAGCGGGTCGTTCTCGACCTATGCCGATCGCGCGATCGGCCACTGGGCCGGCTTCACGATCGGCTGGCTGTACTGGTGGTTCTGGGTGCTGGTGATCCCGATCGAGGCGACCGCCGCCGCGACCATCCTCAATGCGTGGTTCCCGGGCATCGCGACGTGGATCTTCGCGCTCGGCATCACGCTGCTGCTCACCGTCACCAATCTCTTCTCCGTCAAGAACTACGGCGAATTCGAATTCTGGTTCGCGCTGATCAAGGTCGTCGCGATCGTCGTGTTCCTGTGCATCGGCGGTGCGGCGATCGTCGGCATCATTCCGGCGCCGGCCGTGTCGGGCGTGTCGAACCTGTTCGTGCACGACGGCTTCATGCCGCACGGCGCGAGCGCGGTGCTCGCGGCCATGCTCACGACGATGTTCTCGTTCCTCGGCACCGAGATCGTGACGATCGCGGCCGCCGAATCGGACAACCCGCAGCGCCAGATCGTGCGCGCGACGAACTCGGTCATCTGGCGTATCACGCTGTTCTATCTCGGCTCGATCCTCGTCGTCGCGGCCATCGTGCCGTGGAACGACCCGCTGCTGCCGAAGCACGGCTCGTATCAGCGCGCGATGGAGCTGATCGGCGTCCCGAACGCGAAGGCGATCATCGACGTGATCGTGCTCGTGTCGGTCGCGAGCTGCCTGAATTCGGCGCTGTACACCGCGTCGCGGATGCTGTTCTCGCTGTCCCGGCGCAAGGACGCGCCCGCCTTCCTGCATCGCACCGATTCGACCGGCACGCCGCGTGCGGCCGTGCTTGCGTCGACCGCGTTCGGCTTCCTGACCGTGATCGCGAACTACCTGATGCCGGAGCAGGTGTTCGGCTTCCTGCTCGCGACGTCGGGCGCGATCGCGCTGCTCGTGTATCTCGTGATCGCGATCTCGCAACTGCGGATGCGCAAGACGCTCGAATCGGGCGGCGCGGACCTGACGCTGCGGATGTGGCTGTTCCCGTGGCTCACGTGGGCCGTGATCCTGTTCATCTGCGGCACGCTGACCGTGATGTTCGTCAGCGAGGAGCACCGGATGGAAGTCGGCGCGACGGCCGTGCTGGCGTTGATCGTGCTGTTCGCGTCGTGGCTGAACAAGCGCGGCCGCGATGCGCGGGCGAACGCGGGGCGCCGGGTGTCGGCGACGTGATCTGATCGCGTGATGTAGCGGCGGGGCGGGAGCCTCGCTCATGAACATGGCCTGACCGGCATCTGCCGGCCGGGCCATTTTGCTTTCGACGACGGACGGATGCCGTTGCGAGTACCGGCCGCGCGGCATCGATATTGGGCGACGCACGCTGCTGCGTGCCGACGGGAACGTCGTCTGGCGAAACGATCGTCGCCTATACTCGACGAGAAGAAAAATCGCGGGGGTGGGCGATGGGGACGGTGCACGGATCGGGCAGTCGCGCGGTCGACGCGCGGCGCGTCGGCACGTATGCAGCCGCGGTACTCGCGCTGCAGATCGTCGTTCTGGCTGTCTGGGCGATGAGGTACTACGGCTGGCACGATCGCTCGTCCCCGATGGTCGGCTCGGACTTCGCGATTTTCTGGGCGGCGGCCCGTGTCGCGATCGAGCACGGCGCCGCGGCGATCTTCTCGCCCGGGTGGATGCAGCCGATCGAAGCCGCCCTGCGGCCGTTCGACGACTTCGCTCCGTGGCCGTATCCGCCGACGTTCCTGCTCGTCATCCTCCCGTTCGGCCTCGTGCCGTTCGCCTTCGCGCTCGTGGTGTTCGCGACACTGCAGATCGCTTGTTATGCGGAGGTCGTCGCGCGTGTCGTGCGCCCGCTCGACACGCAACTGCGCGTCGCGATTGCCGCATTTCCGGGGCTGCTCGGCGCGGCGCTCACGATGCAAAATTCCTTCATGACGGTCGCGGCGGCGGCCGCGGCGCTGCTCCTGCTCGAATCGAG
>NZ_BCPP01000073.1:0-12958 GCF_016586125.1 Burkholderia sp. E168m23 | reverse complement strand
GCGCGCTTTGCGCGTCGGCGTAGTTCTGCGGTGCCGGTTCGATCGCGCGCAGCTTGCCGTAGTGACGCTTGTCCGGTTCGCCGAGAATCGTGAAATAAGCGGTCTGGCCGGCGCTCACGCGGATCACGTCCGCTTCCGACACCTGCGCCTTCACGGTCATCGTGTCGAGATTCGCGAGCTTCAGGATCACCGGCGCCTGCTGCTGCGCGATCACGGTCTGGCCTTCCTGCGTGACGATCGCGACGACCTCGCCGTCGATCGGCGCGACGATGCGCGTGTAGCCGAGGTTGGCTTGTGCGGTCTCGATCTGGATGCGGGCCGAACGGATCTGCGCGGCGAGCGACGCGAGGGTCGCGCGCTGCACGTCGAGCGTCGCCTTCGCGGCTTCGAACGATTCGCGCGACGTCGCATCGTCGGGCAGCATCGCCTGCTGGCGGCGGAACGCGAGTTCGGCTTGCGTCAACTGTGCGGCGGTCGATCGTTGCTGCGCGCGCAGGCTTTCTTCGCTGGCGCGCGCCTGGCGCAGTGCGTTTTCCGAGATCACCGGGTCGATCTCGGCGAGCCACTGGCCCTTCGTGACCTTGTCGCCGAGCTTGACCTTCAGCGTCTTCAATTGCCCCGACACCTGCGCGCCGACGTCAACCTGCCTGAACGCCTGCAGCGCGCCGGTCGCGAGCACCGCGTTCTCGAGATCGCCGCGCGTGACCGGCGCGGAAAGGTATTGCGGATGCTTGGTCGGCGCGCAGGCCTTCAGCGTGATGCCGACGGCGATCGCGACGACGGCAAGGGTAGCCAGCACGATGCGCCGGCGGCGATGGGTCTTCTGGGTCATGAGAATGCGGCGAGGATGAAGCCGGCGCCGGCGATGCGTGCGGCCGAGCGGAACGATCCGGTCGGCGTCGCATGCCGGGCATGTTGCCCGCGACGGGTTCCGCGTACGCATCGCGCGGGTGTGCCGAATCGAATCAGGCGTTCATGGTAAGCGAGGAATTCGCGCCAAAACGTGTGGAAATTGTGCTGAATTGTGTGGACGCCGTACCGATATGCGGGCCGGACGGCGCAATTGTCTCGATCTGTGAAAAGGCGGTGATTCGCCGCGCCCGCACTGCTGCCGTGCGGCGACGATCGCCATCATCGGTCGGTCACGTTCCTCGTCGAGCGCGCGCAGCGCATCAACCTGCTCCGGCGTCGGCCCCATTCGTACAGGGGTATGAGCGTGAAGTTTCCCGATCCTGCGAGCCTATGCGCGCTCCCCACCCGCGTCGATCTTGCGCTGCGTATCGGCGTCGACGATTTCGCGGATCGCGCGGAACAGCGGCGCAGCATCGGTATAGCGCCGGCCGTAGCCGAGATTGAACGCATAGTCGAAATCGGGCGGATTGCTGCCCTGGTTGTGCTGCACGATCGTTTCGAGCTTGTCGAGCGCCTTCGCCGCGCGGGCTTCGGGTGAGGCGGCCGCCTCGTATTCGTCCCACAGCGCGACGATCTCGTCGCGCACCGCGCGGTCTAGCGACGCGGTCAGCGTCAGCAGGTCGTCGCGTTCATGTGCGCTCTTGTCGGGATGCGCGGCCTGCTCGATCGCGGGGATGTCGCCGTGCAGCGCCTCGCCGAGGTCGTGGACGACGCACAGTTTCAGCAGCTTCAGCGCGTCGACGCCGGGCAGTGCGTCGGTGAACACGAGCGCCATCAGGCACAGCCGCCAGCTGTGCTCGGCCGTGCTTTCCGGGCGGCCGGCCGACGTGTGGCTGCTGCGCAGCACGTCCTTCAGGCGTTCGGCTTCGCGCAGGAACGCGAGTCGCGCGTGGATCGTATCGGGGTTCATGGTCGGCGTCGTTGCGATGAACCGCCAAGCGTACGCCGGCCGGCCGTGGTGCGTCCACGCATGAAATATGCGCGACTGTCAGTGTGCGTCGAGCGTCTCCACGAGCCGCACGGCCGAGCTGTCCGACAGTGTCATCCGTGTCCACCGGCATCGGCTGCCGCGAATCGGCACGACGCGCGACGCATTCGCGCCGGTGTCGAACTCGACGCTCGGCGGCCCCGCGCGGTCGTGCCAGCCGAACGGGTCGAGCGCGGCTTCCATGCGGACGATCTCCGGTGTCGCGTAGCGCCACAGCGACGTGCCGAGCAACGTCGAAAGCGGTTGCGAGAACTCGGCCGCGCGTGCTGGGGAACTGGCCAGCAGGCGGTGCGTGAGGTCGCACACGAGATGCATGCGGCCCGCGCTGCCGGCGATCAGCCGCGCGAGTGCGTGGTCGCCCGCCGAGTCGAGGCGCGCCGCGAGCAGCCGTTCGGCCGTCGCGCGCTCGGCGGGCGACATCTGCTGGAGGCCGGCTTCCCAGCGCGAGATCGTCGATTGCGCGACGCCGAACAGTTCGGCTGCATGGCTTTGCTTCACGCGGTGCAGCGCGCGCCAGCGCTTGAGTTGCGGGCCGAGCGAGGATGGATGAAGCGGCGGATGGGGCATGTCGATGCTCCTGTTTCATGCGTCGGCCAGCGCCATGACGGACAGGGGCCGGCGTGGAACCCGGCGAGTGGCGGCCAGCATGTGCCGGCGTTGAATCGGTCCATGCATGTGTTCTTGTCCCGTCTGTGCGGTTCGGTTGGGTGGCTTTCGCCCTCGGAAGCCGGATTCTCGCGTATCCGTCGCACGTTGTCGAACCCGAACCCTGCTGTGGCAGTGGGCAGCCGCTCCCCTCCGCGCCCCATCGAAGACGTTTTCGCGAGGCTTTCAAGCGGCCCCTTCATATCTTATTATTCGCCCAGAGCGGCGCGTGCCGGCCGCCATCGAGCATGTCGACGACATGACGCGCTGGCAACGATGACCGCTTTCCGGCCGGCGCGTCGCCCGACACGCGGTCGACACGACAGGGAGCGCGAGGCCGCGCGTATCCCGAAAAAGATACGAGGGCGCAATGGTACGACTGGTGTTGCTGCTGCTGGGCATCGAATATCTGCGAACCCGCTGGCGCGGGCTGACCGTGCTCGGCTGGCTGTGGGTGGCCGCGGGCATCGGCATTTTTGTCGATGCACTCGACGGCGCGCTGCATTTTCCGATCGAGCTGTTCGCGTGGCTGTTCCTGATCGAGGGACTCGCGACGCTCGCGGTGGCCGGCAGCGGTGTCGGCGGGCAGCGCATCCTGCGCTACGTGAAGGGCATCGCGGTCGTGATGGCGGCGGGGCTCGTGTTCGCCGGCCATCATCACGGCCACTTTCTGCTGTCGATGATCTTCGGCACGCTGTTTCTCGTCGACGGGCTGCTGCAATGCACGTCCGCGTGGATGGTGCGCTATCGCCGCTGGCACGTCGCGTTCGCGTGGGGCGTGGTCGAGATCCTGTTGGCGATTTTCTTTTTCCAGCCGTACCCGACGCACTACGCGGGCACCGTGCCGTACTGCCTCGGCCTGCTGCTGATGTTCGGCGGGATGCATATGCTGAGCCTCGCCGCACGCGTGCGGCGGCTGACGCGCAACCCGGCGTTCGCGACGTCGCCCACGCCGGCGCTTGCACCGGATCTCGACGACGCACCGGACCAGCCGCAGTTCGCGCAATCCGAATGGGACGGCCCGCCGGCCGACGGCGAGCGGGCGCTCACCGTGCACGTATGGACGCCGACCGGCACGTCGAAGGCCGAAGCGCAGCGCTACCCGGTGATCGACCGCTACATCGCGGCGGTGGACGTCAACGGCGTGATCTCGACCGGCCATGCGGCGCTGGAGTCGCCAGAGGGCATCTACATCAGCCTGTATCCGGGCGTCGAAATCGATCGTTCTCCGGACGAATTCACGCGCATCCTGCGGGCGACGCGCGAGAACGACGTGCCCGGCCTGTTCCAGCCCGACTATGCGACCGAGTCGAAGGCGTGGTGTCCGTCGACCGTGCGCGTGCGCATTCGCAACTACGATCCGGCCAAGCTCGACGCGTTCTGGTCGTCGTACCGGCAGAACACGACGTACAACCTCACGTACCGCAATTGCTCGAGCACCGTGTCGAATGCGCTCGAGGCCGCGCTCGACGGTGCGGTGTGGCGCCTGAAGGGCGCGCGGGCCGGATGGGGGGCATTCGTGCGGCTGCTGCTTACCCCCGAGCTATGGGTGGCCGCGCAGATCCGCAAGCGCGCGGTGACGATGGCGTGGACGCCCGGCCTCACGCTCGACTATGCACGTGCGCTCAGCATGCTCGCCGATCCGCGTCCGTTCGCGTGGTGGAAGGTCGCGCGCTCGGCGGTGAGCGCGATCATGGCATCGCGGCGTGCATGGCGCGAGCAGGACAGCGCAGCGCTGTCGCCCGGCGGATCGGAGGCGGCGTCGATGAAGTAAAACGCGTGGCGCCGGAAGCGGGTCCGGCATCACGAAGGGCGCCTGCGCGCGGTGCGGCCCGCCGATATTGCCCGCGATAAAAACCCACGGACGACAACAATGAACGAGACGACGGCGTTCCGCATCCTGATTCCCGCCGCGTTGACGCTGGCGCTGGCAAGCGCCAGCTTCGCGCAGGCGGGCACCGACGAAGTGCCGCGCATGAGCAACGACGTGTACCGGACGTCGGTGTCGTTCTGCTCGAACGTCCCGGCCGCCGAGAGGATCGCGTGCCAGGGCGACATGATCGCCGCGGGCAGCCGGATCGTCGCGGCGATCGGCGGCCTGCCGCCGGCTTCGGCCACGGCGATCGACGAAGGCGCGCGCAGCAAGCTGCCGCCGGACGAGCGCAACGGGCTCGCGCCGGTCGAGCCGGGTGCGATCGACAAGGACGACACGCTGGCCGGCCTCGCCGGCATGGTGCGCCTGTGCGACGTGTACGAACCGGAACCGGCGTCGCGCGCGCGGCATCACGCTGCGCTGCAGCAGAAGGCGCCCGATGTCGCACCGCGTGTCGAGGCGTTGCTGGCCGATGCGTCGACCGCGGCGCGCCGGCGCGTCAGCATCGGCGTGTGGCAGATTCTCGCGCTCGAGGGGCCCGAAGCGTCGGCGCGCGCGTGTACGCAGTTGGGCACCTGAGCGAAGCGCGCATTCTTTCGTGCACCTTCACATTCGTGCCACGTTGCGGCAGCAACAATCGCGGGCAGACATTCGACAACCTTGCGGCGCATCCCGCGACCGCAAGCCTTTTCCGAGGAAACACGCCATGCTCAAGACGCTCGCCCGCGCCGCTGCCGCACTCGCCGTCGCTTCCGTTTCACTGCACGCCGCCGCGCAGACCAGTTACGACTACCTGTTGCTCGCCGCGTCGTGGGAGCCGGGTTTCTGCGCGTCGCACGACACCCCGGAATGCACGAACCTCGCCGGCTCGTACGCGGCGACGAGCCTGTCGCTGCACGGGCTGTGGCCGAACCGCTACGACGGCAACCAGCCGTTCTACTGCGGCGTGCCGCAGAACGACATCGACCTCGACAACGCGCACCAGTGGTGCAGCATGGACGCGTACCCGATCAGCAGCGCGACCCGCAACACGCTGTCGACGTACATGCCGGGCGTTGCTTCGTGCCTCGACAAGCACGAATGGTTCAAGCACGGCACGTGTTCGAATTCGGCGACGCCCGATGCGTACTGGAACCAGGCGTCGGGCATGATCAGCCGGCTCGGCAACACGTCGTTCAACGCGTTCCTGCAGGCGAACGCGGGCAAGACGGTCACGCGTAACCAGTTGCTGTCGGCGTTCGAAGGCGCGTTCGGCAGCAACACGCGCAGCGCGGTGTCGCTGAAGTGCACGAAGACGAACGGCGTGAGCTATTTCACCGAAGCATGGATCGCGGTGAAGACGAATGCGACCGCGCAATTTCCGAGCGCGGCGTCGCTCGTGACGGACGGCAATACGCAGGGCACGTGTCCGACGTCGGGGGTGTTTATCGCGAAGTGAGGCGGATGCTGCGGCTCGCCCGTCGTCACGCCAGCAGCCGCAGCGCATCCGCGAGCGACAGTACCGTCGTGCGCGATTCGAACGCGGTGGCGAACAGATGCTCGTGGACGATCGGGTCCGGGTCGTAGCAGCAATCCTTGATCGTGTAGAGGCGGAAATCGGCGTCACTCGCATGGGCGATCGACGACAGCATCACGCCGGTCGACGCGATGCCGACCATGATCAGCGTATCGACGCCTTGGGCAATGAGCCGCGCCTGCAGATCGGTGCCGAAGAACACGCTCGCGCGGTGGGCGACGATCAGCGGTTCGTCGGGTCGTTTGGCCAGTTCGGGACAGGGGGCATCGTCGATGAAGAGGCCGAGTTGCTTGATGCCCTGGCCGTTCTTGTTGAGCGGGCTGACTTCCGGATAGCCGGGGCTGAAGCGGAGATTCGCGAACCAGACGCCGACGCCGGCGGCGCGTGCCGCGTCGCAGAGGCGGCGGGTATTGGCGAGCAGCTCGGGCGCGACCGACGGGAACAGGCCGAGGATGTCGGTCTGGTAATGCATGACGAGCAGCGCGGTTTTGGATGGCGCGATCGGGGGAATCTGGTAGAGCGTGCTTTGAGCAGGCGTGTTGTCACCATGGGCGGGCGTGTGGGTTGCCATTTCGATATCCGGTGCGGTTTCCTCGTTCATGAATGACGCTCTCCAATAGCTCGGGCAATTTTTTCGGTGCAGCCTTATCTGACGTTGGTACGCGCGAACCGATGCAATATAAACCGGGATGCGTTCTCGCGCCGACTCCGCTGAGCAGGTTTTGCCGGCGCACGTGGCTGGTGCGGAGGGGGCTCCGATGTAGGCTGTCGCGAGATCGCTGTTCAGCGTGCGATCTCGGCTTGAAGAGATCTGATTCAAGGGCGTACTTCCAGTGTGGCTGTCCGATGGAGAATCAGGCAATGCCGGAACGCTTCGATATATCCGTGACGTTAGAGCGATCGGTCTCGCTGGCCGAGCGCCAGGAGATCGTTTTTTCCCTCGCGAAAATCTGCACCCCGTTCTTTGATGCGTTTCACGAAGTGTCCGTCCTCGATTTCAAGACCGGATCGGAGGTCCGCAAAGAATGGGCCGACGGCGAAGGCTTGGCGGGATGGCGGGCGGGGGAGGATGAGCTGCTTTTCGTCTACGGGGCCAAGTCGACACAATTCACGGGTGCTCGCGGTTGCATGCGAATTGAAGAGCGCGAGTGGGGTGCGCAGTTTTCGATTTCCTTGCCGCTGTCGGCGGATGCCGATTCATTTCGACTGGAGTCTCTCCTGGTTGATATAAAGGATTACGCGGCACACCAGTCGCCCATGTTCATCGTCGCGGCCGGATGGGAGCTGGATTGCGATATCGATGCCGGGATCGACGGCATGGTGAAAGACGCGTTGTCCGATGGTTCGTTGTGCCAGTGGCTTGCGACGCCCGCGCCGATCGTTCCGGATCGGCCGAACGATTGGCAGGAAACAAATGAATCAGGCGGAATAACGTGTCTAAAGCGGAAATCGGTGCGGTGGGCCTGAAGGAGTCCGCGCTGTTGACGAGTCGCGTCTGAATTTTTTGCGCGCGTACTTCAAAAAATTGACCGCCGAGGTCGCAAACTTGTTACCGCAGTCGTGCAATCCGTCTTCGCAGAGTGCCATGCCATTACCGCTCGTCTTTTTGCCCGCAATGCCCTGCGACGGACGCATGTATGCCGATCAACTCGAACGGTTGAACGATCTGGTCGTACCGTCCGTCCGGATGCTGGCCTATCCTACGTTCGCTGAAAGCGCCGAGAGGCTGCTTGCTTCCATCGACGGCCCATTCATCATTGCAGGCACGGCTTACGGTGGTTGTATCGCGATGGAAGTAGTCGCGTGCGCGCCGCAGCGCGTGCGTGGACTGTGGTTGATGAACTGTCAGCCCGGACTACCCCCGTATCCGGATCGTGTTCGCGACACCAGCCGAAGGATTCGGGAGGGGGAACATGAGCAAGTTATCGCCGAATTTGCCGAAAACGCCATTCCCCCTGTAGATATCAGGTCGAGAGCAGCGTTTGTTCAAATGGCTCGCGATACGGGTGCCGACATGTTCGCGCGACAATCCGATGCGACTTTGACTCGCTCGGATCATTGGTCGACGCTGGCCACGAGTGCGATTCCGACACTTCTCATATGGGGCGAGGCAGACCGCTTCGTTCCGGTCGATGTCGGCCGTCGGATCGCCAGGATGATGCCGCATGCTCGTTTCGAGACGCTGGAAGGATGCGGGCACTTTCCGACGCTGGAGCGGCCATCAATATGTACCGACATTGCTCGACGCTGGCTGATAGAGCAGGTTATCGGTAGCCCCGTCGACGGCATTGCAGCCACATGAGAGAACCCCCAAGACTGTCGGGCGAGAAGCGGCCGTTCTCGGTCGCTCAACAAGGTTGTATCGTTCGTCGACAATCGATTCTGTCATGTTGGCAGCACCGCTTGATTTGCCTATCCTCCCTCTACCATGACCACTATTTACGACACCATCGTTTGGTTACAGTCGGATACCAGCGCGGAACAATTTCCGATCGTTGAATTTTCTGCCGACACCGACATGGCGACCCTGGGATGGGTGTCCTTGACGAGCACGGATCAACCGGAAATCGTCGTTACGCAGGTAACGGCAGAAGAGTTCCGCGCGATAGCGAAGGGTACGGACGGTTATCTTGCTGTTGAACATCGGGTAAACGCCGCGCTTAAGCGGCTCGATCTCAAGTGCTCGTGGCTGGTGCGTGTTGACGATGGCCCGAACGTCGCAGGCGGGTCGTTCCAGATGTTCCGGGAAGCGTATCGGCCACCAAAATTGTTTTTTCGAGACATTTTTAGTGACGCGTTGGCACAGGAGGCCAGTCGTACGACTCGCGCCGAGTTCGAGCGTAACGGTGGAAAAGTCATCGTTCTCCAGTGATCCGTTCAACGACGCGGCGCGCCTCTTAAAGGAGAACCCCGATGAGCCGGCCAGATTTCATCAAGCACTGGACTGAACTCGAAGAACCGGATGCGCATTCCTATCGCGGCGATACCGAGCCAATGGCGTTCGACGCGCCGCTTTCAGCCGCACTCGGCATTACGCGTATTGGAATCCATCATGTCAGGCTTCTGCCCGGACGGCGGACGTCATATCCCCACGCCGAAAGTACCGAGCAGGAGTTTGTGTACGTGCTCGAAGGCAAGCCCGACGTATGGATCGACGGCGTGCTTCACCCCATTGCCGAGGGCGATTCCGTCGCGTTTCCGGCAGGCACCGGAATTTGTCACACCTTCATCAACAATACGAAGGACGAAGTCAGGTTGATGGTGATCGGCGAACGTCCTCGCGACGACAACCGCATTCGTTACCCGCTCAACGAAGCGTACGAACTGACCCGCGCGGACCGATGGGTGGACTGGCCCGACAGACCGCTCGGCGACCATGACGGGATGCCGGACTGACGCTCACCGGAAGACCGCATCGGCCGACCCCTGCCAGCGACAGTATCCGGACGAGTGACCGCCGTACTTTTAGGATTCAACCCGCCGATGCAACGAATGGATGAAATCGCTTAGCCGATGTATCGAAGTTCAGTATGCTATTTCTTTGAAATCAATCCGGTCATATATTGATTCAAATCGCGAAAATCTTTGACCGTCCACGGATGCGGCGGCAGTTTTACGCCATTCTCTCGCAAGGTTTTGGGAATCAGGTCGCCGTTCGGGCGAAGTATGACGGATGAAACGATAACGCCCGGGTAATCACTCAGCCGTTTTTTGAAAGCGGGCGTCGTAAGATCGGGCGTGGGCGGGTTGCTTTTATTGGCCAATGGTCCCGTTCCTCTGGCGTCTGCTCCGTGACACATGGCGCATCTCGCCAGGAAGATCTTTTTTCCGTTATCACTATCCGCAAAGGCTTGGGATGTTTGAGAAAACAATGAAACTCCTAGCGAGGCGATGAGCAATATTTTCATTTTTGTTGATTTTTTGTATAAGCCTTCGGGTGTCTCTCAAGGCCGATTGTTGTAAGGCGACGTGCTCTCCATTGAGTATGCCGATATTAACCTGCCGCCGTTGTGCCGGGTGAGATGCGTCTAACTTCGCCAACCTAAAAAAATCGACCGCCCCGTATAAGTCGTCAATCACTCCAGCGCCAGCGTCCTGCGCTACGAATATATAACCCGCATGCGATTCCATCGGTACCGACGGACGGGGGAGTGCCGTGCTGCCTTCGACGACCGGGTTCGGCCACTTGCGGTCGGTAAGGCACGTCGGGGGTGGGCTGCCCAAGCAGCCGAAAATTTACACTGGTGAGTTTACTTTTCGTCCGGAAAACTACACTATGCGGTGTACTTCACCAAAGTCATCCCTGCGGGTCCACCCGGACCGGCCGACACCAGACCCATTTCCCAGCCGCACGTGCGTTGTCGGCTGAAGCTGAATGCCTGCCAGCTGTCCGCGTCCGAGCCCGGCTTTATCGAATGAAATCATAGGAGAAACGCGAATGTACAAACCTCTTGATCAGCGGGGGCGCCGTATTGTCATTACCGGAGCCAATAGCGGCACCGGCAAGGAGGCGACCAGGCGATTGGTGGCGGCTGGTGCCGACGTCATCATGGCGGTACGCAGCGAGTCGAAAGGCGATGCCGCCCGCCGGGATATACGCAAGGAGTTTCCAGGGACATCGATTGAGGTCCGCACGTTGGATCTCTCCAGCCTCGCGAGTGTGAGGAATTTTGGTCGCCAGTTGCTCGAGGAGGGACGCCCTCTCGACGTGCTCGTCAACAACGCAGGGATCATGATGCCGCCGACGCGTGTACTGAGCTCGGACGGATTCGAGCTACAGCTTGCGACCAATTTTCTGGGTCACTTCGCACTGACCAATCTGCTGTTGCCGCTTCTGCTTGAAGCGAAGTCTCCTCGCGTCGCCACGATGACAAGCAGCGCCGCAATGGGTGCCACAATCAATTTCGACGACCTTCAAGGCGAAAGGTCGTACAAGCCCATGACGGCGTATGCGCAGTCCAAGCTGGCCTGCCTGCTGTTGGCGAATCGATTGGCAGAAATTGCGCGCGAGCGTGGCTGGCCCCTGCTCAGTACGAGTGCCCACCCAGGCCATACGCGCACCAATCTTCAGACGAGCGGTCCGAATATGGGTACTGATTCAACCCGCAAGAGGCTATCGTTCCGACTTGTACCGTCCATGGACGTGGAATGGGCCACGGACTCGCTCTTGCGCGCGGCAGTCGATCCCACAGCGACTCAGGGCGCATTCTACGGCCCACGTTTTCTGCTCGTCGGGAACTCGCACGTTGCCAAACAGCCCCGCTCCGCCAAGAGCGCGGATTCGATTCGCCTGTGGCAAGTAGCTGAAGCATTGACGGCGACGCGTCCACCGCAGGTGGGATGAGCACGCGCTGCGCGGCCAGCCAATCCTCGCAGTGAATTCTGTGCTACCTGGCGGTCGCTCGCGAAAGAGGGGGCGTGATTGTGGGCGATTGGATCAATCCGCGGCTACGCCGTCGACCGGCCTGAGATGGGTCGATTGCTGCCGATGGCCGAATTTCCCATTGAGCGCTCTGGCGCGCGCCGACAGGAATCTGCCGCCGTCGCGCCAGATGAGGCACGCTTGACTTCGACGCTTCAAAAAATCGACCGCTCCGTATAAGTCGTCAACCACTCCAGCGCCAATGTCCCCGCCAGCGAGTTCCCGTTCGCATCCAGCCCTGGCGCCCACACGCACACGGCCATCTCCCCGGGCAGCACCGCGACGATCCCGCCGCCGACGCCGCTTTTCGCCGGCAACCCGACGCGATACACGAAATCGCCCGCCGCATCGTACGTCCCGCAGGTCAACATCAGCGCCGACAGCCGCTTCGCCGAACTCGAATCGACGACCCGTTCGCCGGTCGCCGGCGCGATACCGCCATTCGCGAGGAACAGCGCCGCGGTGGCAAGCTCGACGCAGTTCATCTCGATCGCACACTGGCGGCAATACGCGTCGATCACCGTATCGGGCGGCATCTGCATGTTGCCGAAGCTCGCCATGAAATGCGCCATCGCGCGGTTGCGTTCCGCGTGCTGCAACTCCGACAACGCGACGCGCGAGTCGTAGTCGATGTCGTTCGAGCCGATCAGCCGCCGCACGAATTCGACGAGCGCCGTCTCGGCCTTCACGAAGCGGCGGCACAGCACGTCGGTGACCACCAGCGCGCCCGCATTGATGAACGGATTGCGCGGCTTGCCGCGCTCGCTTTCGAGCTGGACCAGCGAGTTGAACGCGGTGCCGGACGGCTCGCGGCCGACCCGTTCCCACAGCTCGTCGCCGAGCAGCTGGAACGCGAGCGTGCACGCGAACAGCTTCGAGATGCTCTGGATCGAGAAGCGCTCGTACGCATCGCCGACCGTGTAAACGTTTCCGTCGAGCGTCACGACGGCCATCCCGAACTTGTCGGCGGGCACTTTCGCGAGCTCGGGAATATAGTCGGCCACCCGTCCCTGGCCGATCCAGGGGGCGAGTTCGGTGTGGATGCGTTCAAGAATCGATTGATAATTCATCACGTCGGGCAGGGTAGAGGCACGGCCGGATTCCGGCGAGCCCGTATGGAACCGTCCCGGCGCCGATTCGTCAAGCTCGGCCGGAATCGCGCCCTTATTTTCAAGACCGGCAAACAGGCAGGCGGCGGGCGCAGTATCATGCGGTACGTTTCGGCCGAGGGCCGGCGTCCGGCACCGGCCGGCGCCGCCGCGGCTTTCCCGATGATCCGACCGCTACCCATGTCTTTTCGCATCCTGCTCGTCGAAGACGACACCCGCCTGTCCACGCTGATCGCCGGCTACCTGCGCAAGAACGACTATGAAGTCGACACCGTGCTGCATGGTGACGCCGCGGTGCCGGCGATCCTGTCCATTCGTCCCGATCTCGTGATCCTCGACGTGAACCTGCCGGGCAAGGACGGCTTCGAAATCTGCCGCGAGGCGCGCAAGCAGTACGACGGCGTGATCATCATGGTGACGGCGCGCGACGAACCGTTCGACGAGCTGCTCGGCCTCGAATTCGGCGCGGACGACTACGTGCACAAGCCGGTCG
>NZ_BCPP01000072.1:0-12979 GCF_016586125.1 Burkholderia sp. E168m23 | reverse complement strand
GCTCGTATAACTTCGTATAATGTATGCTATACGAAGTTATTACGTCAACCGCCGCTTCGATCGCCTGACGAAATGGTACGAGACGCGCGTCGGCCGCCTCGTCGGTCGCACGGGCCGCGTGATGCTGGTGTTCGTCGCGATTTCGGGTGCACTGGTGCTCGGTTTCCGCAGCCTGCCGTCGTCGTTCCTGCCGGACGAAGACCAGGGCTACTTCATCACCAGCTTTCTGTTGCCCGCCGACGCTACCGCCGAGCGTACGCACGACGTGGTCAAGACGCTGGAGAAGCATCTTGCTTCGCGTCCGGCAATCCAGTCGAGCATTTCCGTGATCGGCTACGGCTTCTCGGGCCAGGGCTCGAACGCGGCGATCAACTGGTCGGTGATGAAGGACTGGAAAAACCGTGGCGGCGCGTCGACGATCGAGGAAGGCATGCTCGCGCAGCAGGCGATGGCCGGCGTGACCGAAGGCACGGTGATGAGCCTGCTGCCGCCGGCGATCGACGAACTCGGCAACAGCTCGGGCTTCTCGATGCGTCTGGAAGACCGCGCCAACCAGGGCGCGGCGGCGCTCAAGGCAGCGGAAGTCAAGCTGCTCGAACTCGCCGCGCAAAGCAAGGTCGTGACCGGCGTGTACCCCGACAGCCTGCCGGCCGGCACCAGCATCCGCCTCGAGATCGATCGCGCGAAGGCGCAGGCGCTCGGCGTGTCGTTCACGACGCTCAGCGACACGCTGTCGACCGCGATGGGTTCGACCTACGTGAACGACTTCCCGAACGCAGGCCGCATGCAGCAGGTGATCATCCAGGCCGACGCGCCGGCACGCATGCAGATCGACAACGTGATGAAGCTGTACGTGCGCAACGCGGCCGGCGGCATGGTGCCGCTGTCCGAGGTGGTGCGCCCCGTGTGGACCGACACGCCGCTGCAGATGGTGCGCTTCAAGGGCTATCCGTCCGCGCGTATCGCCGGCAACGCGGCGCCCGGCCAGTCGAGCGGCGCGGCGATGGCCGAGATGGAACGGCTCGCCGCGCAACTGCCGCCGGGCTTCGCGGTCGAGTGGACCGGCCAGTCGCTACAGGAACGCCAGTCGGCGTCGCAGGCGCCGATGCTGATGGTGCTGTCGATGATCGTCGTGTTCCTGGTGCTCGCCGCGCTGTACGAAAGCTGGTCGATCCCGCTGTCGGTGATGCTCGTGGTGCCGCTCGGCCTGATCGGCGCGATCGGTGCGGTGCTGTTGCGCGGGATGCCGAACGACGTGTTCTTCAAGGTCGGGATGATCACCGTGATCGGCCTGTCCGCGAAGAACGCGATCCTGATCGTCGAGTTCGCGAAGCAGTTGCGCGAGGAAGGCAAGGGCTTGATCGAAGCGGCCGTGCAGGCGTCGAAGCTGCGCCTGCGCCCGATCCTGATGACCTCGCTCGCGTTCGGCCTCGGCGTCGTGCCGCTGATGATCGCGACCGGCGCCAGCGCCGAAACGCAGCACGCGATCGGCACTGGCGTGTTCGGCGGCATGGTGACCGCCACGGTGCTGGCCATTTTCTTCGTCCCTGTTTTCTTTGTGTTCGTGATGAGTATCCAGGAGCGTATCGGCGCATGGCGGGCTTCCCGCAAGCAGCCGGCTTCCCCGACTCACGAACAGGAAGGTTGATGCCATGCGATTGCTTATTCTTCCCCTCGTCCTCGCGCTGTCGGCCTGCTCGCTGGCGCCCACGCTGGTCAAACCGTCGATGCCGGTGCCGACGGCCTACACCGCCGCCGCTGCCGCCAATCCCGACGCGAACGCCGCCGACCTCGGCTGGCGCACGATGTTCGGCGACCGCCGCCTGCAACGCCTGATCGAGCTCGCGCTCGAGCACAACCGCGACCTGCGCGTGGCCGCGCTGAACGTCGAGGCCGCCGAAGCGCAGTACGGCATCCAGCGTGCCGCGCGCCTGCCGTCGATCGGCGCCGGCGCGAGCTTCACGCGTCAGCGTACGTCGGACGACACGCAGTCGAATCCGCCGCTGTTCGGCGCGACGCAGAACCAGTACGGCGTCAACGTCGGCATCAGCGCGTTCGAGATCGACCTGTTCGGCCGCGTGAAATCGATGTCGGATGCGGCGTTCGCGCGCTACCTCGCGACCGATCACGGCCGCCGCGCGGTGCAGATCTCGCTCGTCGGCGGCGTGGCGGACGCGTACTTCGCGGAACGCCTCGCGCACGAGCAACGCCAGTTGTCCGAACGCACGCTCGCCGACTGGCAGCAGTCGCTCGATCTCGCACGCCGCCTGAAGGAAGCGCATCAGGCGAGCGGCGTCGACATCGCGCAGGCCGAAGGCCAGGTCGCGAGCGCGACGGCCGATCTCGAAGCGCGCACGCGCGCCGTCGAGCAGGCACGCAATGCATTGCGCCTGCTGATCGGCACCGAGCTGCCGAAGGATCTGCCCGAGCCGCTGCCGCTTCAGCAGCAACCGGTGATGACGCAACTGCCGGCCGGCTTGCCGTCCGAACTGCTGTTCCGTCGCCCGGATATCCAGCAGGCCGAACAAAATCTCGTCGCCGCGAATGCGGACATCGGCGCCGCGCGCGCCGCGTTCTTCCCGCGCCTGTCGCTGACGTCGTCGATCGGCTTCCTCAGCCCCGCGATGGGCAGCCTGTTCGACGGCGGCCAGCGCGCATGGAGCTTCGCGCCGCAGGTCACGGTGCCGATCTTCCAGGGCGGGCGGCTGCGTGCCGAGCTGCGTCTCGCGGAAGTGCGCAAGTCCAGCGCGGTCGCCGAGTACGAACGCGCGATCCAGGCCGCGTTCCGCGAAGTGGCCGACGGCATCGCCGGACGTGAAACCTTCGGCCGTCAGATCGAAGCCCAAACGCGCGTGGTCGGCTCGGCCGAACGCCGCGCCGACCTGTCGAACCTGCGTTATCGCGCGGGTGTCGAGGGGCGGCTGGAGCTGCTCGATTCGCAGCGGCAGCTCTATGCGGCACGACAGGCGCTGCTCGATCTGCGCCGCAGCGAGCTCGGCAATGCCGTCGCGCTGTACAAGGCGCTCGGCGGCGGCCTGACGGACCAGGACGTCGCACCGTCGAAGCGCGTGATGCAGAACTGAACGAACGGCGCCGTTCCGTCCCGCGCGGCAGCGTGGCGAAACGGTGCGCTCCGGCCCGGCAACGAGCCGCCCCGCTTGTTCGACACAGCACGGCACACTCCATGACGAATTCCCTGATACTGATTGCAGAAGACGAGCCCGACATCTCGGACATCCTCGATGCGTACCTGAAACACGACGGCTTTCGCACCTACCGCGTCGCCGACGGGCAAGCGGTGCTCGACATGCAGCCGCACCTGAAGCCCGACCTGATCCTGCTCGACGTGAAAATGCCGCGGAAGAACGGCTGGGACGTGCTCGCCGAACTGCGACGGCGCGACAACACGCCCGTCGTCGTCCTCACCGCGTTCGATCGCGATCTCGACCGGCTGCAGGCACTGCACGCCGGCGCGGACGACTACATCGTCAAGCCGTTCAACCCGGCCGAGGTCGTCGCGCGGTTGCGCGCGATCCTGCGCCGGTCCGCCGCGCCGCCGACCCTGCGCATGCTGCGCGTCGGCGACCTCGAGATCGACACCGACAGCTATCTGGCCCGCGTGCGCACAGCGGGCACCGAGGTGCCGATCACACTGACGCTGACGGAGTTCCGGCTGCTCGCGCACATGGCGAGATCGCCGAGCCGCGTGTTCACGCGCGGCGAATTGCTCGACGCGTGCATGGCCGACGTCAGCGCGCTGGAACGCACGGTCGACAGCCACATCTGCCGGCTGCGCAAGAAACTCGAACAGGCCGGCGCACCGGGCATGCCCGAAGTGATGCGCGGCGTCGGCTACCGGCTGCGGGGCGTGCAGTGACGCCGCCGGTCAGGCCCGGTCGGCAAATCGGGCAGACGATCGGCCTCGCCGCGATCGTCGTCGTGTTGCTCGCCGGCACCGTTGCGTTCGTCGTCCATGCACTGCATGCGCCGGCCGCGTTGCCGCACGACGCGAGCGCCGACGCGATGCTCCGCAGTGCGTCCACTTACCTGGTGCTGGCGACGGCGCTGTTCGTCTGCCTGCTGGCCGCCGCGTTCGACCTGTTCAGGCTGCTCCGCCGCATGCTCGCGACGCTCGACGCGATGGCGGACACCGCCGGCCGGATCGTGGCCGGCGATCCGTCGGCGCGCACGGTTTCCCGCGACGGCTGCCCGGCCGACCTCGCGCGCTTCATCGACCACTTCAATGCGATGACTCACTCGATGAAATCCACGAATCCTTCCGATGCGACGGCCACCGTCGCCAGCAGCAGTCGCGTCACGCTCACCCACCTCGCCGAACTCGAAACGCGGCTCGACGCCATCAAGGCGCTCGCCACCGATGATGCGGACGCTTCCTCGCGCGACGCGCTGCTTCAGCATGTCGACGCGCTGTTCCGGTGTGTCGAAGACCTTCAGGTAACCGAACGACAGGCGCCGGCGATTCGAACATTTCCTCGATAACGAACAGCCGTTTCAATACGCATCGGAAAGGATCGGCGAAGTCGCTTTCGGTATTACCTGCGTTACCGGTTTCGAACATTACAAAAAGCCACCGATCTTTTCAAAATCATTGCGGTTTATCCGATTTAATTTTATTTCATATAATCAAAAAAAGTTTGACACCGCGCTTTCGTTCTTGATACCGTCCGATGCAAGCAATCCGACGGATTGCCCGCCACGCAAACGATTCCGCTCCACGTTTTTTCGCTTCCGCTGCACCGAAGTACGCGCCGCCGAATGATGCGTTCGCCCGCCGGCGCGTGCAGTATCCCGATGCATTTCAATGGACGGCTGCCATCCGGCAGCGGGCCGAAGGATCGAATCAAATGAGCAGGACAACGAAGCTGTTGCTCTAGCAATCCCGCCCGCGCCGACTCCGGCGCGACTGCCCCGCCCTGCGGCGCAGCTTTCCCGTTACCGCGTTTTCCGTATTTCGCCTCCGGAGAAAAACCGCTTTCCGGATCGGGCGAAAGGCCCTGTCGCGTCCGTGCCATCCGCCCGCATGCGACAGAAAGCGGCGGTGCATGACCCGCACCGCTGTCGACCGTTGTTGTTCGTGCCGTTCGTTGTTCAACCGGAGGGGTAATTCAAATGAATCAGGTTGCAAACAAGAATCAAAAGCACATTCGCGTCGTCAAACTCGCATTCGCCGCAGCAGCAGCCGCGACGTTCGGCATGGCGACCGCCCATGCCGCGCCCGCGGCCGGCTGGACGGAAACGCACACCAAGGGCTTCCTGCCGCTCGTGCAGCAGAACGAAGCCGGTACGGCCGGCGCGCCCGCGGCGAGCACGGCAGCCGCTGCCGCCTCCGCGATCGACATGGCGCCCGGCGAATCGGTGGACATCGTGCTCGGGCTGAACCTGCGCAACGAAGCCCAGCTCGACCAGTACCTGCGCGACCTGCATACGCCCGGCTCGCCGCACTACCGGCAGTTCCTCACGCCGGCGCAATTCGCCGCGCAATATGCGCCGACCGACCAGCAGGTCGCCTCCGTCGTCGCCCACCTGCGCAAGGCCGGCTTCGTGAATATCGTGGTCGCGCCGAACCGGCTGCTGGTCTCCGCGTCCGGCACCGCGGGCACCGTCCAGTCCGCGTTCCGCACGACCCTCAAGCGCTTCACGCGCAACGGCCGCAGCGTCTATGCGAACACCGACGCCGCGCAAGTGCCGAACGCGATCGGCAACGTCGTCGGCTCGGTGCTCGGCCTGCAGAACGTCGAGCTCGTGCATACGGGCGCGGGCAGCAAGCCGCAAGGCAACACCAGCAACCTGACGATCCCGGCCGGCGCGTCGGCGGTGCCGCACAATCCGACCGAGTTCTCGTCGATCTACGGCGGCGACGGCACGCCCACGGCCTCGCAGACCACGGTCGGCATCATCTCCGAAGGCGACCTGTCGCAGACGGTGAGCGACCTCAATACGTTCGCCGCGAACAACGGCCTCGGCACGATCAGCAGCAGCATCGTGAAGACGGGCCCGGCCGGCAGTTCGTACACCGACACCGACGGCACCGTCGAATGGAACCTCGACAGCCAGTCGATCGTCGGCGCGGCCGGCGGCAGCGTGAAGCAGGTCGTGTTCTACGTCGCGCCGTCGATGACGCTCACCGCGATCACGGCCGCGTACAACAAGGCCGTGACCGACAACGTCGCGAAGGTGATCAACGTGTCGCTCGGCGTGTGCGAATCGTCCGCGAACAGCACCGGCTCGCAGGCAACCGACGACACCATCTTCAAGCAGGCGGTCGCGCAAGGGCAAACCTTCTCCGTTTCCGCCGGCGACCACGGCGCGTACGAATGCGCGAGCGGTACGCCGTCGCGCTCGACCTACACGGTGAGCGAGCCGGCCACGTCGCCGTACGTGATCGCGGTGGGCGGCACGACGCTGTTCACCAATACGTCGACCAATGCGTACAACAGCGAGATCGTCTGGAACGATCCGAGCTGGCAGCCGGGCACCGTGTGGTCGACGGGCGGCGGGTACAGCAAGTACGAGGCCGCGCCGACGTGGCAATCGTCGACCCTCACCGGCTCGACCAAGCGCGCGCTGCCCGACGTCGGCTTCGACGCCGACCTGCGCACGGGTGCGATTCTCGTCGTGAACGGCCAGACGTCGGACACGCTGTGGGGTTCGGGATACCTGAACAACGAAGGCGGCACGAGCCTCGCCGCGCCGATCTTCACCGGCATCTGGGCGCGGCTGCAGTCGGCCAACAACAACGCGCTCGGGTTCCCCGCGTCGAGCATCTACAAGTACTTCCCGACCAACGCGGCGCTGCTGCACGACGTCACGTCCGGCAACAACGGCAGCGGCACTTACGGCTACAAGGCGAAGGCCGGCTGGGATGCGACGACGGGCTTCGGCAGCGTGAACATCTCGAAGCTGAATACGTTCATCCAGAGCACGTCGGATTTCGCGCGCTGATGGGCCGTTGACCGAACCGGGTACGGTTGCGCAACGCATCACGTGCGCCGCAGCCGTACTCAACCGCGTTGAAGAAACCCGCGAAGGCCTCGCAACCTTCGCGGGTTTTTTGCATGCCGTGCCCACTCACCTCGCGCAGCAAGCATCACGCCTGCCCCCAACCTTGCAATCGTTGCGCAAACAACTTTCACGTCGGTTACCGCGCGCCCGCCTGTTCGCTTACGGACTGCAAGGCACACACACTGTTACACAACACCGCGACAACTTCCGTGCATGTCGTGCGTTTAACTGAAGGTATCGATTCGTCGCGGGACAACCGCCATGCGAACACGATCCAGCCGCCCGCTCCGGCCGATGCCACCGGAACCTGCGCGGACGGTCGCGACATGGTGTTCGAGCCGATCGCCCGGCCCGCGTGCCTGCCAACGCTGTCACCACATCGAACGAACAACATGAACCATGCCCGTGCACACCGCCCCGTCAGGACGCTGATCGCGTCGTCCGTCATCGTGTCGCTGCTCGGCCTGTCGGCCTGCAACAAGCGCGACGAAAGCAGCGCCGCCGCGCCGGCCAGCGATGCGAGCGCCGCCTCGGCGGCACAGCCCGCGTCGACGCCCGTCGCGTACACGCCGCCGAGTGCCGACCAGCTCTATCAGATGGTCGCGCCGATCGCGCTGTTCCCCGACAAGCTGGTCGCATTGGTGCTCGCGGGCGCAACGTATCCGGACCAGATAGCGGCCGCCAATACATGGGTGACGCAAAATCCGTCGTTGAAGGGCCAGGCGCTCGCGAGCGCCGCCGATGCGCAGCCGTGGGACCCGTCCGTCAAGGCGCTGACCGCGTTCCCCGCGGTGCTGTCGCAAATGGCGTCGAACCCGGCCTGGACCACCTCGCTCGGACAGGCGTACTACAACGATCCGACCGACGTGATGAATGCGATCCAGGTGATGCGCCAGCGCGCGCAGAAATCCGGCCATCTGCGCTCGAGCGGCCAGATGCGGGTCACGCAAGTCGCGCAAGCCGCGCCGGCGGGGTACACGCCGGCCACCGACGCGCCGGTGGTCTACAGCGGGCCGGCGATCGTGCCGCCGCCCGAGCAGGCGATCGAGATCGAACCCGCGCAGCCCGATGTCGTGTACGTACCGTCGTACAACCCGACCGTCGTCTACGGCGAGCCGGTTTCGTCCTACCCAGGCTATGTGTATCGGCCACCCGTCTACAGCACCGGCGAAGTCGTCACGGCCGGCGTGATCACGTTTGGCATCGGCATCGCCGTCGGCGCGGCGATCTTCGGGCATCACGACTGGGGCTGGCACGCATGGGGCGTGAACTGGGGCGCACCGCGCCCCGAAGGCCCGGCGTGGCACGGCGGCTGGCAGCGTCCGGCCGTGGTGTACAACCACACCACCTACGTGACGAAGTCGACCACGGTGATCAACAACATCACGAACATCCGCAACACACGCATCACGAACAACTACGGCGGCAACGTCACCAACAACAACACGACGATCGAGCGCAACACGGTCCGGCCGGGCGCGGAGCCGATGCGCGGCCAGGCCCTGGAGCAGCGCCCGGGTGCCGCGCCGATGACGATCCCGCATTTCGGTGCAAACGACGCGCGCCCCGGTGCACGACCCGCGCCCGAAGCATTCGCGCAGCATCGCGCGAATGCGCCGCATGCCGAGGTGCCTGTGCCGCATCCGCCCGGTGCGACGCACGACACGCGGCAGCAGGCGATGCAGCGCGAACATGCCGCGCAGGAGACTCGCGCGGCGGCGCAGCAACAGCAGCAACAACGCGCGGAAATGCAGCGACACGACGCGGCCCAGCAGCGCGAAGCGCTGCAGCAACGCAATGCCGCCCAACAGCAGGAACACGCTCAGGCGCAGCAGCGCGACGAAGCGCAACAGCAGCAACGCGTGGAAGCGCAGCAACGTGACGAGGCCCGGCAACAGCAGCGGAGCGAGGCAGCACAACAGCAACAACGCAAGGAGATGCAGCCGCACCCCGAAGCGCCGCCACGCGAACACGCGGCACCGCAGCCTCGGCAAGCAGCGCCCGAGCATGCGCACGCGCCGCATCCGGCCGAGTCGCACCCGCCGCACGAATCGCGCGAACATCGGCCGGGGTAAAAGCACGACACGCCGACATCTTGGCCAGGCGGGCGCTACGGCCCGCCACGCCACGCGCCGCCGCGCCCTTCAATCGGCCCAGTTCCGGACGTAGTCCGGCACCACCACGTTGCCGTCTGCATGGACCGGCGCGCCGCGTGTCGTCTTCAGTGGCAGGATCCCGGCCCACACCGCCAGCCCGAGATCTTCCTCTTTGTCGGACGGCAGCGAATCGCTGATTTTCACGGCCGCTTCCGCCATCGAAATCCGCAGCACGCTGGTCGCATTGATTTCCTTCGAATTGCCCGGCCGCGCTTCATGCTTGCGGCCCGGCGCGATCTTGTCCATCAATGCATCCAGCGCGGCGAGTTTTTCCGCGCTGCCTTCGATCACGTCGAACTGCCCGTAGATCACCGCGGATCGATAATTCATCGAATGATTGAAGGCGGATCTCGCCAGCACGAGGCCGTCCAGCAGCGTCATCGCAACGCAAGCCTGCGCGCCGGCCGACAATGCCTTGACCATGCGGCTGCCGTTCGACCCGTGGATATAGAGCGCGTCGCCCCTTCTCCAGTGCGCGGTCGGAATGCAGTGCGTGTTCTGCCCGTCGCCGAACGCGATGTGACAGACATACGCTTCGTCCACGATGCGGTGGAGCATCGTGCGATCGTGGCTCGCCAGTTCAGGCAGGCGGCGAATGGTCGTACGCGGCGTGGAAGAGAGATCGGTCTTTTCGTTCATCTATCTGTACTGCGAAATGAATGGTATCGGCATCGTGCCGTACCCGTGCATGAGCGCGCGACTACCCCGCCCATCGACAGTCGCTCGTCGAATCGAGCAAAATACGCGCATCCCGCCAGTCGCGCCGATCGCTGAAAATGCGCGTTGCCGGCCTGCCCCGCGAGAACGTGAACGATACGATGCGCGCGGCCTCTTCGAAAGAACCAGCATAACGAAAATTTCTGGAACCAGCCCATGGATCTCGCGCTGCTCATCTCGTCGCTTGCCAGACAGGACGGCGCGACAACGCATAGTCGGCAGGAAGCCCTCTACCGGAGCCTGCGCAACATGCTGCTGGACGGGCACCTCCCGCCCGGCACGCGGCTCGCGTCGACGCGCGTGCTCGCGGCCGAGCTGGGCATCGCGCGCAATTCCGCGGTCTATGCGTACGAGCGTCTTGCCGAGGAAGGCTTCGTGGCGGCCACGCGCAACGGCACGATCACGCTATGGGACGGATGCGACCGCTCGAACGTCGCAAAGGAAGACGGCCCCGCGCCAGTTCACTTGTCGGCGCGCGTGCACGGGCTGGAGAACGCCGACCCCGAGCCCGAACGCATGCTGCCGTTCGTTCCCGGCCTGCCGTCCCTCGACGAATTCCCGGTTGCCCAGTGGCGTCGTTGCATCGAGCGCGCATGGAAGACCATCACGCCCGCCCGGCTGGCGTACGGCCCGGTCGAAGGGCTGCCCGAACTGCGGCGCGCGGTCGCCGCATACATCCGCGTGTCGCGCGGTGTGCGCTGCGACACGGGCCAGGTGTTCATCACCGACGGCACGCAGAGCAGCCTCGAACTCTGCGCGCGCATGCTGGCGAATCCCGGGGAATACGGCTGGCTCGAGAACCCTTGCTACAACGGCGCGAGAACCGCGTTCCGGTCGACCGGCCTGAATCCCGTGCCGATCGAGGTCGATCGCGAGGGCATGGCGCCGACCCACGCGCAGTGGCGCACCCACCCGCCCCGGCTGATCTATACGACACCGTCGCACCAGTACCCGCTCGGCGCGCTGATGAGCCCGCGGCGCCGCGCGGCGCTCGTCGAGCATGCCCGTGCATGCGGCGCGTGGATCATCGAGGACGACTACGACAGCGAGTTCCGTCACGGTGGCCAGCCGCTGCCCGCGATCCAGGGCCTGCATGCGGATGCACCGGTATGCTATCTCGGCACGTTCAGCAAGACGATGTTTCCGGCCCTGCGGCTCGGCTTCATGGTGGTGCCGCCGGTGCTGGTCGACCGCTTCACGCGCACGCTGCGCGAACTCGTCCATCGCGGCCACTCGGCCGACCAGTTGGCGATGGCAGAATTCATCGATACCGGCCTGTTTGCGCGGCACCTGCGGAAGATGCGGGCGCTCTATGCCGAGCGGCGCGGCGGCCTCGAAGCGGCGCTCGCCCGCCATCTCGGCACATCGCTGAGCGTGCGGGAAAGCCCCGGCGGCATGCATCTTTCCGCGGATCTCGCGGCGCCGCTGCACGATACCGACGTCGCGCGCACGGCCGCCGCCCGCGGCTTGCTGCTGCAACCGCTGAGCAGCTATTGCATCGGCGACGGCCGCCGCTACAACGGCTTCGTGCTCGGCTATTCAGGGCTGAGCGATGCGACGATCGAGACAGCGGCGATGCAGTTTGCCGACGTCATCGAGCAGCACCGCCGCGCGCGGCACTGAGTGCCGCTCACAGTTGCGATTCGATCGGAAACAGCCCGAGAAACCACACTTCCATCCGCCGCGGCGCCGACACTTCCGGTTCGTGATCGATCTCGGTGACCTTCCCGTCTGCATCCGTCTGAACCCACTTGAGGCGCCCGCTGCCGGCCGGATCGGTTCTCGCCTCGACACGCCACGCGATCTGGTCGAGCCGCGCCTCCAGATCGTCGGCCACCTGCGATGCAATCGCCGGGCTCTCGCAGTAAACGCCGATCTCCGTATTGAGGTTCAGCGAGCGCGGATCGAGATTCATCGACCCGATGAAGATGCTCGTGTGATCGAATACGTAGGTCTTCGCATGCAGCGATGCGCGCGACGAGCCGATGATCACCTGCTTCGAAATGCTCTTGTCGCCCGAGGGCCGGCGCTCGTAAAGCCGCACGCCGGCATTCACCAGATCGCTTCGATAGCGGCGGTAGCCGGCATGCACGGCCGCCACATCGGTCGATGCGAGCGAATTGGTCAGCACCGTCACGCGCACGCCGCGCGCCGTGAGCGCGCGCAGCCGCTCGACCACTTCCTTGCCGGGCACGAAATACGGCGACACGATCAGCAGGTCGTGCCGGGGCTGCAACGCAAGCGCACGCAACTGCGGCATCAGGTGGCCGTCGCGGTCCTTCGGCGGATGCGCGATCTTCGACGGATCGTCGTACAGCACCGTCGCATGCCCCCACGACAGCTCCGTGCCCTGCCCGTGGACGATCCGGTCGAGCCGCTGGCGGGCCTCGAGCACGTACGGATTGTCCTCCATGGCCCTCAGGTAGTCGCGCAACCGTTCTCGCTCGCGCTCGAGGCCGCCCGGCGCCGCATCGTGCCCGACCAGCGTATCGACCGGATACGCGTACGGCGAATTCCAGAACGTATCGAATTCCGTCGAGATGTCTTTCACGACCGGCCCGTGAACGACGACATCGAGATCGCCAAACTCCAGCATCGACGATGCGCCGAAGTATTCGTCGCCGATATTGCGCCCGCCGACGATCGCCGCCTGGTTGTCCGCGATCATCGCCTTGTTGTGCATGCGCCGGTTGACGCGCGAGAACTCGAACAGGGTGCCGAGCTTCTTGAACCGGCGCGACGCCACCGGATTGAACAGCCGGATCTCGATGTTCGGATGCGCGCTGATCTCGAGCAGCTTGCGGTCGTCGGCGTTGGTGCCGAGATCGTCGAGCAGCGCGCGCACGCGCACGCCGCGGTCGGCCGCACGCATGACGGCGTCGGCCAGTTCGTGGCCGGTCAGGTCGTCGTGCCAGATGTAGTACTGAAGGTCCAGCGAACGCTCGGCGCGGTCGGCGAGCAGCACGCGCGCGTCCAGTGCGTCGACCGGATCGGTCAGCAAATGAAATGCGTCCTGCCCCGGATGGGCGGCAGCCTGCTGGCGAAATGCCACGCCGAGGCGCGTATCGTCGGTATCGGTGAAT
>NZ_BCPP01000071.1:0-13402 GCF_016586125.1 Burkholderia sp. E168m23 | reverse complement strand
GTACAGATCCTCCAGATACAGCCCCTGCCGCGCGAGCCACGTCGAATAAGAGAAGAAATACACGGCGAAGCCGGCCGGCTCGCCGTCGACCTCGCACATCAGCGCACGCGCCGGCGAGCCTTCGCCGAACAGGCTGCGTTCGAGCGATTCGGGCGTCGCGACGACTTCGTGCTCCGCCTTCTCGTAGACGGCCAGTTCGGTGATGAAGCGCAGGATCAGCGGCACGTCGGCGACGGTGGCGGAACGGATATCGATTTGCACGGGTTGAGCCCTCCTCCGGCCCGGATGTGAAGCGGAAAACAGCGGGAAAACGGTGCCGCGCACCCGCGCTGGCGCCGTTCGAACCGTCATGCTACGTTCACGCCACGCCTGCAGGAAGTGCAGTTTCTTCATCCAGACCTGAACATGATGCATCCCGATCTGCGCCGCCTCGACCTGAATCTGCTGCTCGTATTCGACGCGCTGTACCGCCATCGGTCTGTCGCGGCGGCCGCGCATGAGCTCGCGTTGAGCCCGTCGGCGTTGAGCCACGCGCTCGCCCGGCTGCGCGACGCGATCGGCGATGCGCTGTTCGTGCGCCTCGGCAACGAGATGCAGCCGACCGTGCGCGCCGACGACATCGCCACCTGGGCCGGCGACGCGCTCGACGCGATGTCGAAAGGGCTCGCCCGCGCGCGCCGCTTCGATCCCGCGCAAAGCGACCGCACGTTCGTGTTCGCCGCGACCGACTACACGGCGTTCGCGGTGCTGCCGGCGTTCCTCGCCCGCATCCAGCACGTGGCGCCGCACCTGCGGGTCCGCGTCGTCCATTCGGACCGCAAGATTTCCGTCGACGAACTCGCGGCCGGCCGCATCGACTTCGCGCTCGGCTACCACGAGGAATCGGCGGCCGACGCGCCGGGCATCGAGGATTTCGACTGGTTCTCCGACGACTACGTCGTGATCGCGAGCGCCGCGCATCCGGACATCCGGCGGCGGCTGACGCTCGACCAGTACCTGGCGGCCCGCCACGTGGTCGTCACGCCATGGAACGAGTCGCGCGGTGTCGTCGACTACGTGCTCGACCGGCTCGGTCTCGCGCGGCATGTGGCCGTGCAGTTGCCGACCGTGCTGGCCGCGCCGTTCGTGATCGCGGAGTCGGCACTCCTGATGACGGTGCCGAACCGCGCCGCGCAGGCGCTGCGGCATGCGGCGCCGATCCGCATCTTCCCCGCGCCGTTCGAGATCCCGCGCTACACGGTGAAGGTCTACTCGCACGCGAAGCATGCGCGCACCGATGCGCACCGCTGGATTCGCGCCCAGTTACTCGACGCACGGCCGCCCCCAGACTAAGCGCGGCGCGTTGCGGGGCGGGGGGTTTCAGGCGTCGATCGGCGCTGTCGGCAATCGCCCGAATCATTACGAAATACTTACCAATTTCGCGACTTTCACGCTTACGCCGGCGCCCCGGCGACGTCAATAGTGGCAATCCTTGACCCATACCCGCGGAATCCATGTCTCCCTTGCGGGACAAGGGTTTTCCGGTAATCAGGAACCCTAGGGACACCTGTTGCACACCGTGTTGCATGGCAATTTGGCGACAGCGGTTAGTCAAACAACGATTTCCGTCGCCACAAAATTGTATTTTTGCTAAATTAGTAACCAAAGTAGCAAAACGAAGTTCGTGAAATGTAGTTTAGCTTCACGACACAACAAGGAGACCCCGCAGGCCGACCCGGCTGCGCGGGACCGCTCAACGGTTTTCCGTCTGCTTGCCCGCGTGCCGCGCTTACCGGCCCTGCACGAGGTCTCCCTGGTTATCCCGCTTTTGCCCGGCGCTCGCGCTCCGGGCATCTCGTGCAGTCTGGGTTGACTTTTTGACAGGGTATGGAGGAGATGATGAAGAAAGCTTTGGTCGCGGCCGCGCTGATGGCTGCTGGGGTGGTGACGGCGCACGCGCAGAGCAGCGTCACGCTGTATGGCCGCCTGGATGCAGGCATCGAGTACATGAACGGCCTGCAAAACGGCCACCAAGTGCGCGCGGAAAGCGGCGACTGGGGCACGAGCCTGTGGGGCTTGAAGGGTAGCGAGGACATCGGCGGCGGCAACAAGATCCTGTTCCACCTCGAAGGCGCGTTCAACACGATGACGGGCGGCTTCAGCGGTTCGATCTGGGATCGTTTCGCGACCGTCGGTATCTCGAACGACCGCTACGGTACGCTGCTGTTGGGTCGCGAACTCGCGATCGCCAACGGCGTGTGGGACTTCGACCCGTTCGGTCAGTCGTCCTGGTCGACGGCCTCGCTGGTGCGCGGCCGCAACTGGAACAAGACCAGCAACAACGTGTCGTACCAGTCGCCGTCGCTCTACGGCCTCGACTTCTACGGCCAGTTCTCGTTCTCGAACTCGACCAGCTTCAACGGCAACACGACGGCCGGCCAACCGGGCCGTGCAATGGGCGGTCAGGTCACCTACACGAACTCGCTGTTCCAGTTGCGCGGCATCTACGACGAAACGCGCGACAGCAACGGCCGCTTCTCGGACGTGTTCAACTACTCGCGTGAATACTTCGCGGGCGTGAACGTGTTCCTCGGCCAGTTCAAGGTTCAGGCCGCCTATCAGGCATCGCGCGCCGACGGCAGCGGTGGCCCGGCAGTGAACGCCGGCGTGACGGGTACGCAACAGGTGTGGGGCGGCGTGACGTGGCAGGCCACGCCGGCAGCAGCGCTGATCGCGGCCGTGTATCACGTGAACGCGAACCACGGTGGCGGCAACGCGAACATCTACACGGTCGGCGGCTCGTACAACATCTCGAAGCGCACGCTGTTCGACCTGCAGGTCGCGACGGTGCGCAACAGCTCGTCGGCCAACTTCGGCCTGAACGCGAACGGCGCCGGTACGGCCGTATCGACGGGCAACCCGCATCAGGGCGGCAGCCAGACCGGCGTCTACGCCGGCATCCAGCACCTGTTCTGATCAGGCGCCGTCAAAGAACGATTCGACAACACTTTCCACGCTGCTGCGAGAGGCGCGTATCGGTGCGGTACCCAACCGGGTATCCGCACCGTTTTTTCTTGGGCATCGGGTTCGTACGACCCGTGGCCCGATCGGCCGAAGCGGCCGGGAAGTTAATCGAATGGCGCGGACGCGGCGCTCAGACGGCCGCTTCGTTCTCTTCGCCGGTACGGATGCGGATCACGCGCTCGACGTCCGACACGAAGATCTTGCCGTCGCCGATCTTGCCGGTGCGCGCCGCACCGATCACCGCGTCGATCACCTGATCGACCTGCGCTTCCGCGACGACCACCTCGATCTTCATCTTCGGCAGGAAATCGACGACGTATTCCGCGCCGCGATACAGCTCGGTATGACCCTTCTGGCGGCCGAAGCCCTTCACTTCCGTCACGGTCAGGCCCGTGAGCCCCACTTCGGCGAGCGCTTCGCGGACTTCGTCCAGCTTGAACGGCTTGATGATGGCGGTGATGCGTTTCATGATGGTTGTCCCTCAATGCTCGTTTGGATGAAAAATCGCGTTCCCGATTGTAAGCCGGCGGGCCGCCTCCGGCCCAGCACGGCTCAATCGAGCCGTTCGGTGAAGCGTGACGTGATCGGGTAGCGCCAGTCGCGCCCGAACGCGCGATGCGTGACGCGGATGCCGATCGGCGCCTGGCGGCGCTTGTATTCGTTGATCTTGATGAGCCGCGTCACGCGCTCGACGTCGGCCTGCGCATAGCCGGCCGCGACAATCTCGGCGAGCGGCCGGTCTTCTTCCATGTACATCCGCATGATCGCGTCGAGCACGTCGTATGGCGGCAGGCTGTCCTGGTCGGTCTGGTTCTCGCGCAGCTCGGCCGACGGCGCGCGCGTCAGGATTCGCTCGGGAATCACGTCGCGCAGCCCGTAGTCGGTCGTTGCGTTGCGATAGCGGCACAGCCGGTACACGAGCGTCTTCGCGATGTCCTTGATCACCGCGAAACCGCCGGCCATGTCGCCGTACAACGTGCAATAGCCGACCGCCATCTCGCTCTTGTTGCCAGTCGTCAGCACGATCGAGCCGAACTTGTTCGACAGCGCCATCAGCAGTGTGCCGCGGATACGCGCCTGGATGTTCTCCTCCGTCGCGTCTTCCGCGCGGCCCGCGAATTCGCCCGCGAGCGCGACGCGGAACGCATCGAACATCGGCGCGATCGCGATCTCGTCGTAGCGTACGCCGACGCGCCGCGCCATCTCCGCCGCGTCCGTCGTCGAGATGTCGGCCGTGAAGCGCGACGGCATCATCACCGCGCGCACGCGCTCGGGCCCGAGCGCATCACATGCGACGGCCAGCACCAGCGCCGAATCGACGCCGCCCGACAGCCCGATCAGCACGCCGGGAAAACCGTTCTTGCCGATGTAGTCGCGCACGCCGGTCACGAGCGCGCGGTACACCTGCGCGTCGGTCGACAGCTCGGGCGCGATCGCGCCGGGCAGTGGCCGCGCGCCGTCGAATTCGACGATCGCGTGCCCTTCGTCGAACTGCGGCATCTTCGCGACGAGCCCGCCCTCGCCGTCGAGCACGAACGACCCGCCGTCGAACACGAGTTCGTCCTGGCCACCGACGAGGTTCACGTACACCATCGGCAGCCCGGTCTCGCGAATCCGCGCGCGCAGGATGTCGATGCGCACCGCTTCCTTGTTCAGGTGATACGGCGAGCCGTTCGGGATCAGCAGCACCTGCGCGCCGGCCGCCTTCGCGATCTGCGCGGCCGACGCATGCCACGCGTCCTCGCAGATGATCACGCCGTATTTCACGCCGTTCAGCTCGAACACGAGCGGCTCGGTGTCGGTCGCGAAATAGCGTTTCTCGTCGAACACCTCGGCGTTCGGCAGATCCTGCTTGCGGTAGGTGCCGACGATCTCGCCGCCGACGATCAGCGATACCGCGTTGAAGGTGTCGGTAGGCGGCACGCCGCGCTCGATCGGGCGGTTTGCATTACCATCGACGGCTGACGCGCGCGCATCGTCGCCCGCCCCGCTGCCCGGACCGCGCAACGGGTGGCCGACCAGCACCGCGAGCCCGTCGAACGCTTTCAGCGCGTCGGCGAGCGCATCGAGCGCGGCGGCCGCCGCCGCGTAGAACGCGGGCCGCAGCAGCAGGTCTTCGGGTGGATAGCCGGACAGCGCGAGTTCGGGTGCGACCATCAGTTGCGCACCATCGTTGTGCGCGGCGCGTGCGGCCGCGACGATCCGCGCGACGTTGCCGGCGAAATCGCCGACGGTGACGTTGATCTGGGCGAGAGCGAGTCGGGTCTTCATGGCGGGATCGGCGCAACCCGGCGGCGCGCCTTGAACGGCTGACGAAATCGACCCGGATGCGGGCCACGGCGGCCCGCATCCGGCAACATCCAACGGTACGGATTCACGCTTGAAACACGAACGCATCGATTATCGCACGGGCATCCTGTCGTCCCCCGCCGAAGTGCCGGCCGACGAATGGAACGCGCTGCTCGCGCGCGACGCGCAGCCCACGCCGTTCCTGCGCCACGAATTTCTCGACGCGCTGCACGTCGCGCGCTGCGCGGTGGACGACACCGGCTGGTCGCCGCACTTCGTCACGCTGACCGACGCGAACACCGGCCGCCTCGCGGCCGCCACGCCCGTCTATGCGAAACAGCATTCGTACGGCGAATACGTGTTCGACTGGGCGTGGGCCGACGCATACCAGCGCAACAACCTGCCCTATTACCCGAAGCTGCTGTGCGCTGTGCCGTTCACGCCGGTGCAGGGCACGCGCCTGCTCGCGGCCGACGACGACGCGCGCCGCCGGCTCGCGGCCACGCTGCTCGCGTTCGCCGAGCAGAGCGACGTGTCGTCGCTGCACGTGCTGTTCCCGACCGGCGACGAAGCGCGGCTGCTCGAATCGATGGGGATGATGCTGCGCGAAGGCGTGCAGTTTCACTGGCTCAACGACGGCTACCGCCACTTCGACGATTTCCTCGGCACGCTCGAGCAGAAGAAGCGCAAGAACATCCGCGCGGAGCGGCGCAAGGTGCACGACGCGGGTGTGACGTTCCGGCGGCTCACCGGCGACCAGATCACCGACGCCGACTGGCGCTTTTTCTCGCGCTGCTATCGGCAAACGTACCGCGAGCACTATTCGAGCCCGTACCTGAACCTCGACTTCTTCCGCACGATCGGCGCGACGATGCCCGAGAACCTGCTGCTCGTGATCGCGGAAGCCGACGGGAAACCGGTCGCGAGCGCGCTCGCCGTGTACCGGCGCGGCGAACACGGCGGCGGCACGCTGTACGGCCGCTACTGGGGCGCGATCGAGCACGTGCCCTGCCTGCATTTCGAAACGGCCTACTACCAGTTGCTCGAGTTCTGCATCGAGGCCGGGCTCGACACCTTCGAGGGCGGCGCGCAGGGCGAGCACAAGCTCGCGCGCGGGTTCCTGCCGACCGTCACGCACTCCGCGCACTGGCTCGCGCATCCGGCGTTTTCCGATGCGGTCGCGCGCTTTCTCGAACGCGAGACCGAGCATATCCACGCGTATGTCGACGAACTGCGCGAACACGATCCGTTCCGGCGCAGCGCCGGCTAGCGCGATCCGGCGCACCGGCATGCGGCGAAGCCAGGCGTGGCCTCGCCGCATGTCGCACGATCGTCGCCGGGTCAGTGCGCGGCGAGCGTCACCGTCTGCGACAGCGCCTGCGGATCGCGCGACGACGCGGCCGCCGACAGCCCGTAGCTGCCGGCGCCGATCCGCCATGCGTGCGCGCTCGCATCCCACACCGCGAAGCGCTGTGCCGGCACCGCGACGCTGACCGTGCGCGCCTCGCCCGGCTGGAGCGCGACCTTGGTCCAGCCGACGAGCCGCTTCGGCGGCTCGCCGAGCGACGCGGGCAACGCGGCGTAGATCTGCACCGTGTGCGTACCGGCGCGCGAGCCCGTATTCGTCACCGTCACGCCGACCGTCACGTTGCCCGCTGCGTCGGCCTGCGCGGACATCGCCGACAACGCATACGTCGTGTACGACAACCCGTAGCCGAACGGGAACAGCGGCTCGATCGCCTTCGCGTCGAACCAGCGATAGCCGTACGCGAGCCCTTCCGCATAGACGTTCCGCAGATTCGACGGATCGATCGTCGGCTGCGGCAGGTCGGCCTCCTGCTTCGGGAACGTCAGCGGCAGCCGGCCCGACGGGTTCGCGTCGCCGAACAGCAGGTCGGCGATCGCCTGGCCACCCTGTGCGCCCGGATACCACACGTCCAGCACGCCATGCACGTTCGCGAGCCACGGCATCAGCACCGGGCTGCCGTTCTCGAGCACGACGATCACGCGCTTCGCCTTCGCGGCGACCGCGGCGATCAGCGCGTTCTGGTCATATTGCTGGTTGTACGGGTCCGCCTTCGCATCGGGCAGCGACAGGCTCGCAAGGTCGAGCCCTTCCGTCTGCCACTGCGTGGCGAACACGATCGCGACATCGGCCTGCGCGGCCGCGGTAGCCGCGGCGTTCGCGTCGGTCCCGTCGAGATAGCTGACCGACGCATTCGGCGCCTTCGCGCGGATCGCCGCGAGCGGCGCGGACTTGTACCAGGTCGCGCACCCGCCGAACAGCATGTCGGCCGGCTGCTGGCAGGACGTCACCGCATTGCCGTCGATCGCCGGCACCGCGCCCGAGCCGCCACCCGACAGCACGCCCGCGTCCGCATGCCCGCCGATCACGACGACCGACTTGAGCGTGCCGGCAGCCAGCGGCAGCACCGGCTGCGTGTCGCCGGGTGCGGCCGCGTTCTTCAGCAGCACCGCCGCTTGCCGTGCGATCGCGAGCGCATCGGCATTGCCGGCGGCTTCGTCGATCGCGCCGCCCGGCTTCGGCGGCGCGTCCATCACGCCGATGCGGATCAGCGTGCGCAGCTTGCGCTGCACCATGTCGTTCAGCCGCGCGGCCGACACGCTGCCGGCCTGCAGCGCCGCGCGCAGCTTCGAATTGAAGTACGAGCCGAGCGGCGCGTTGCCGTCGTCGGCCGCGCCCGGCTGTTCCTCGTCGAGCCCGGCCTGCACGGCGGCGACCGTCGAATGCGTCGCGCCCCAGTCCGACTGCACGACGCCCTTGAAGCCCCACTCGTTCTTCAGCACCGTCGTCAGCAAATACGGGTTCTCGCACGCATACACGCCGTTCAGCTTGTTGTACGCGCACATCACGTTGCCCGGCTGGCCGTCCTTCACGCCGATCTCGAACGCGAGCAGTTCGGCCTCGCGCATGGTCCGCTCGTCGACGACCGAATCGACCGTCATCCGGTTGGTTTCCTGGTCGTTGAACGCGAAATGCTTGATCGTCGCAATCACCTTCCGCGCCTGCGTGGCCTGCGTGCGCGCGGCGCTCAGCGTGCCCGCGAGCACCGGGTCCTCGCCCATGTATTCGAAGGTGCGGCCGTTGCGCGGCTCGCGCGCGAGGTTCACGCCGCCGCCGAGCCCTTCCGCGAAGCCGAGCGCGCGCAATTCGAGCGCGATGCGCGTGCCGTAGGCGCCCGCGAGCGCCGGGTCCCATGTCGCCGCGAGCGCGACCGGCGCGGGCAGCGCGGTCACGCGCGCATTCTTCACGTTCACGCCGCCCGCCGAATCGGCGCTGCTGACGGCCGGAATGCCGAGCCGCGGCACGCCCGGGATGTAGCTCGCGCCGTTCAGCGCGTCGGCCGGGAACGGGCCGCCCAGGCTGAGCGCCGGCATGCCGGTGCCATGCACGAGCTGCAGCTTCTCGTCGGTCGTCAGTTGCGCGACGAGCGCGGCCGCGCGCTGGTCGGCTGCCGCGTCGGGGTCGGCCGGCGCGGTCGGGGCATGAATGTCGTCGCCGCCGCACGATGCGAGCAGCACCGTGAGCGCGCACGCGGACGCAATCGTCGAACACCGGAACAGCGAAGTTTTCATTGATCCTCCAGAATCGTTCTGTTGTACTTGTCGCCTCACTCCAGCGTCCGAGTCTAAAAATCAACCGGTCACCACGCTTGACCGGCAGGAGCATGCGTTGACCTCTCGCAGCGGGGACAAACCCGAACGGCATGACGACAGGGAGACAGACATGGAGTTGCAACAGAAATCGGTATCCGTCCGGATCTACCGCTGGCTGTGCGAAGACGCGCGTGCGAACGGCATCGATCCCGCACCGCTTTACGAGACGCTCGGCATCGGGCCGGCCGAGCTCGCCGACGACACGCGCCGCATCGCGGGCGACCGGCATGTGGCCGCCATGCAGCAGACGAGCGGCTGGCCGCTGTCGTGGCATCGCCCGCCGCCGGAGGTCGTGCCGTGGCTCGTGCCGTTTCCCGAACTCGCCGGCATCACCTGCAACGCGGCGACACTGCGCGACGCGCTGCACGGCTACCTGCGCTATCGCGAGCTGATCGGCAACGTCGACTGGGTCTTCGCACACGAGAACGACGACGCGATCGCGCTCGAGTACGTGAACGAAGGAGACGGCCGGCACGCGGGCAGCGCGTTCGCGAACCTCGCGATTCTCGCGGCGCTCGCGCGCCTGTACGACCCGCACGTGCGCATCGACGATGCCGAATTCGTCGGCCGCGCGTTTGCGCCCGTTGCCGCGCTGCGCGACATGCTCGGGGCGCCGGTATCGTTCGATGCCGCGCACAACCGCATCGTGCTGCGCTCCGCGCACGTCGACACGCCGTTCGAGCGCTACAACGCGCCGCTCGCCGGTATCCAGCGTCATGCGGCCGACGCCGCGCGCGAACGCGTGCGCGCCCGCTCGACGTTCGGCTCGTCGGTCGAGCAATGCGTGCGCGACTGGCTGCGCACGTCCGACGACGTCGACGTGCCGACCGATACGCTGATGCAGCACGTGTGCACGCGCTTCGCGATGTCGCGCTGGACGCTGCGCCGGCGGCTGCATCGCGAAGCGGTCGGGTTCCATGCGCTCGTCGCGCAGGCGCGGCTCGGCGAGGCGCGCGACCTGCTGCTCAACACGCAGTTGCCGATCGGCGAGATCGGCGTGCGCGTCGGCTTCCGTTCGACGAGCGCGTTCACGCGCTTCTTCACGCGCGAACTCGGCGCGGCGCCGAGCCGCTTTCGCGACGGGCACGGCGACCGGTGGCGTTGACGCCCGTTTTTTCTGAGACACTGGCGGCTTCGCATCCCGCCGCCCCGCCATGTCCTGGTTTCTGTATCTGATCGAATGCGCCGACGACAGCGTCTACACGGGCATCACGACCGATGTCGCCGCGCGCTTCGACGAACACGCGTCCGGCAAGGGCGCGCGCTACACGCGCTCGCGCAAGCCGCGCGCGGTGCTCGCGTCGTTTGCGCTGCCCGACCGGTCGAGCGCGTCGCGCGCCGAATACTGGGTGAAGCGGCTCACGCCCGCGAAAAAGCGCGAGCTGGCGGCTGGGTTGCGCACGCTGGAATCGGTGTTGCCGGTGGTGGTCGCGCTCGACGAGGCCGGCGACACGGCCGGGACGAAGGCCACGGCGCGCGGGCGGAAGAAGGAGAAGGCGGAAATCGTCGACGATGCGGCGACGGCGGCTGCAACGGAACAGGTTGCCGGGAAAAAGGTGAAGGCCGGGAAAGTTGTCGGGGCCGCAACGGCCGCGAAGACGGCGAAGCCCACAGAGGGCACCCCAGCGTCGAAGTCGAAGTCGAAGTCGAAGTCGAAGTCGAAGTCGAAGTCGACGAAATCAAATCAAGCTGCACCGGACGCGCAACGTGCAAAAGCCGACGGCAATGCTGCCGCAAAAAAGACCACGTCGCGTAGCGCACCGGTAAAGAAAACCGGCTCGCACTCTTCCACGCCGTCAAAAAGGAAGGCGCCGACCACTGCCGGCAAACCCGGCGCGAGCGTACGCGAAGCGGCCGCTTCCGCACCGGCCCGGCGCCGTCCAGCGGCCAAGAAAGCCGCCGCCGCGATCGCTCCGTCCGTTGCCCCGCCCAGAACGAAACGCGCGAAGAAAGCGCCGGCTGTCCCGCCCGCGCCCGTCTCCCCGTCCGCTCGCCCGAAAACCGCACGCGCAAAACAAAACCGCGCGGCCTCCTGAGGAGACACGCGCGGTTTGCGTTCCGTACGAACCGGCCGTCGGCCGGCACGCCGCTTACTTCTTGTAGTTCGCGGCGCCGTCGGTGATTTCCTTGTGCGCGGCTTCGATGCCGGCCCAGCCTTCGACCTTCACCCACTTGCCCTTCTCGAGCGCCTTGTATTGCTCGAAGAAGTGCTTGATCTGATCCTTCAGGTACTCGGGCACGTCGTCGATCGTCTTCAGGTTGGCCGTCATCGGGCAGATCTTGTCGTGCGGCACCGCGACCAGCTTCGCGTCGACGCCTGACTCGTCGGTCATCTGCAGCATGCCGAGCACGCGCGAACGCACGATCGAGCCGGCCAGCAGCGGGAACGGCGTGATCACCAGCACGTCGACCGGATCGCCGTCGCCCGACAGCGTCTGCGGGATGTAGCCGTAGTTCACCGGGTAGCGCATGCCCGTGCCGATGAAGCGGTCGACGACGAGAAGGCCCAGTTCCTTGTCCGCCTCGTACTTCACCGGATCGCTTTGCGCGGGAATCTCGATGATCACGTTGAAATCTTGCGGCAGGTCCTTGCCGGCCGGAACATGATTGAAGCTCATGAGCACTCTCTGTAGGTCGATGGGAATTCGGGACAGGGCGCCGCGGCCGATGCACCGCCGCGGGCATTCCCCAAAAGGAATGCGCCATTATAGCCAATCGACCGGTGGCGTCCTGATGACGATCGGCGCGATAATCGTTCCGGATGTCGGGCCGTCGAAGCGGCGGCCTGTTGCACGTCGACCACAAAGCATGGAGCCCGGGCAAGCGCTGAAGCGCTCACTTGGGTCGACCGCTATGCATGGGACCCAAGTAACCACTAAAGCGCTAACTTGGGTCGACCGCTTTGCATGGGACCCAAGTAAGCGCTAAAGCGCTAATTTGGGTCGACTCGCGTTGCATGGGACCCAAGTAAGCGCTAAAGCGCTAACTTGGGTCGACAGGAGGAGGCATGGAAGAGGCGAAGCATTTCATCGCGGGCGAATGGACGTTGCCCGCGCAACTGGAAACCATCGCGGTCGTCGATCCGTCCGACGGCCAGCCGTTCGCGACGATCGCGCGCGGCACCGCGCCCGACATCGAACGCGCGGTCGCCGCGGCCCGCGACGCGTTCGCGGGCCCTTGGGGCGCCGCCAGCGCCGCCGAACGAGGCCGCGTGCTGATGCGGCTGTCGGCGCGCGTGGCGGATTCGATCGAGGAGCTCGCCACGATCGAGGCGCGCGACACCGGCAAGCCGCTGAAGCAGGCGCGCGCCGATGCCGCCGCGCTCGCGCGCTACTTCGAGTTCTACGCGGGCGCCGCCGACAAGCTGCACGGCGAAACCCTCCCCTACCAGGCCGGCTACACGGTGCTGACGGTGCGCGAGCCGCACGGCGTCACCGGCCATATCGTGCCGTGGAACTACCCGATGCAGATCTTCGGGCGCAGCGTCGGCGCGGCGCTCGCGGCCGGCAACGCGTGCGTGGTCAAGCCGGCCGAGGATGCGTGCCTGTCCGTGCTGCGCGTCGCCGAGCTGGCCGCCGAGGTCGGGCTGCCGGCCGGTGCGCTCAACGTCGTCACCGGCTACGGCCATGAAGCGGGTGCCGCGCTCGCGCGCCATCCGGGCATCGACCACATCTCGTTTACGGGTTCGCCGGCCACCGGCAAGCTGGTCACGCAGATGGCGGCCGAGAACCACGTGCCCGTCACGCTCGAACTCGGCGGCAAGTCGCCGCAAATCGTGTTCGCCGATGCCGATCTCGACGCCGCGCTGCCCGTGCTCGTAGCCGCCATCGTGCAGAACGGCGGGCAGACCTGCTCGGCCGGCAGCCGCGTGCTGATCGAGCGCGCGGTGTACGAGCCGCTCGTCGAGCGCCTCGCCACCGCGTTCAACGGGCTGCGCGTCGGCCCGAGCCGCGCCGATCTCGACTGCGGCCCGCTGATCAACGCGAAGCAGCAGCAACGCGTGTGGGATTTCCTGTCCGATGCGCAGCACGACGGCATTCCGATGGCCGCGCACGGGCAGGTGGTCGCCGACGCGCCCGAAAGCGGCTTCTACCAGGCACCCGCGCTGTTGCGCGACGTGCCGCCGTCGCATCGGCTCGCGCAGGAGGAAGTATTCGGCCCCGTGCTCGCGGCCATGCGTTTCGTCGACGAGGACGAAGCCGTCGCGCTCGCGAACGGCACGCCGTACGGCCTCGTCGCAGGCATCTGGACCCGCGACGGTGCGCGCCAGATGCGGCTCGCGCGGCGCCTGCGCGCGGGCCAGGTATTCATCAACAACTATGGCGCGGGCGGCGGCGTCGAACTGCCGTTCGGCGGCGTCGGCCATTCGGGCCACGGCCGCGAGAAAGGCTTCGAGGCCCTGTACGGTTTCACCGCGCTGAAGACGATCGCG
>NZ_BCPP01000070.1:0-13404 GCF_016586125.1 Burkholderia sp. E168m23 | reverse complement strand
GGCGCTGTTTTTTCTCAGCAGCTGGCTGCCGGTGCTGATCGAAAGCGTGGGCCTCGCACCGCGCGACGCGGCGCTCGTCTCGACGATGTTCCAGGTCGGCGGCACGCTGGGCGGGCTCGCGCTGATGCGCTTCGTCGACACGCGCGGCGCCATCATCATCACCGTGCTGCCGCTCGTCGGCACGCCCCTCGTCGCGCTGCTCGGCACCGGACTGCCCGCCCCGATGCTGGTCGCGGCGGTGTTCCTGACCGGCTTCACGGTGGTCGGCACGCAGTTTGGCCTGAACGCGGTCGCGGCACTCGTCTATCCGACCGCGCTGCGCGCGAAAGGCACGGGCGCGGCGGTCGGTATCCAGAAGATCGGCGCGATCGCCGGGCCGGTGATCGGCGGGATGCTGATGTCCGCGCATCTGCCGGTCGAACGGATGTTCTTACTCGGCGCGGTGCCGGTCGCCTTCGTCGCGCTCCTCGCGTTCGCGCTCGGCCGCCTGCATCGCCGCGGCGACGATACCGCGCCGGACAACGCTCAAACAGGAGCCGCCCATGTCGCTTGAAGTCGTTCCCATTGACGCCGCGCGTCCGGATTTCGTCGGTCTCGCCAGCGGTGTCGATCTGACCGCGCCCGTGTCCGAGCCGCTCGCATGCGCGATCGACGCCGCGATGAACCGCTACGCGGTGCTGGTGTTCCGCGCTCAGCCGCTCACGCAGGATCAGCAGCTTGCGTTCGCACGCGCGCTCGGACCGCTCGATGTCGGTTTCAAGCGCGTGGCGCGACCGCATGCGCGGCTCGCCCACCAGGAACTCGCGGACATCTCGAACGTGGACGAATCCGGGCAGATCGCGGACCGCGCGCACCGGCGCATCGTCGGCAATCTCGCGAATCAGTTGTGGCACAGCGACAGTTCGTTCCAGCAGCCGGCGGCGCGCTATTCGATGCTGCATGCGGTCGTCGTGCCGGAGTGGGGCGGCGAGACCGAGTACGCGGACATGCGCGCCGCGTGGGATGCGCTCGACCCTCGCGAGCAGCGCGAACTCGACGGGCTCGAAGCGGAGCACTACGCGCTGCACTCGCGCTTCCTGCTCGGCGATACCGACTACAGCGACGCGCAGCGCAACGCGCTGCCGCCGGTGCGCTGGCCGCTGGTGCGCGAGCACGCCGGGTCGGGGCGCCGGCATCTGTTCATCGGCGCGCACGCGACGCATGTCGTCGGTCGCACGCTGGCCGAAGGCCGCGTGTTGCTGATGGATCTGCTCGAACATGCGACCGCGCGCCGTTTCGTGTATTCGCATCGCTGGCGGCCCGGCGATCTCGTGATCTGGGACAACCGCTGCACGCTGCACCGCGGCCGCCGTCACGATCTGTCGGTGCGCCGCGAACTGCGGCGCGCGACGACGGTCGACGTCGACCGATACGTGGCGGCGCCGGCGGAGCCACTCGAACCTGTACAGGGAGCACGCTAAATGCAGTTGAACGACGACGAACGGGCGATGCTCGACGGCCGCGACGGCGCGGCCGTGCAGCGCGCGATGGATCTGCTGGTGCGCTACGGCGAAGCGCTCGGCGCGTCGCGCCTGGTGGACACGAACAACGTGTGCGGCACGGTCGGCGCGACGATGCCGTTCCTGCGCGATTACGCGGCCAGGCACGGCGGCCTCGACGCGGTGTTTTCCGAATTCAACCTCGATAGCCCCGAGGTGGTCGAGGTGCCGAAGGCGAAGGTCTTCAGCAGCCACCTGCAGCAGGGGCTCGATCCGCAGCATGCGCAGCGTCAGGGCATCGACGGCGAGATCGTGAAGCTGTACCGCCAGGGCGAGGCGTTCACCGGGCGGCTCGGCATCCAGCCGCTCAATACCTGCGCGCCTTACCTGACCGGCAACGTGCCGGTGCGCGGCGAGCATTGCGCATGGATGGAGTCGTCCGCGGTCATCTACATCAACGCGGTGCTCGGCGCGCGCTCCAATGCCGAAGGGCGCGAGAGCACCGGCGCCGCGATGCTGACCGGCAAGATTCCGTACTGGGGCCTGCACCTCGACGAAAACCGCGGCGGCACGCATCTGATCGAACTCGACGTCGACGTGAAGACGGTGCAGGACTGGGGGCTGCTCGGCTACTACGTCGGCGAATGCGTGCAGGACCGCATTCCGGTGATCGACGGGCTGCGCGACGTGCCGAACCTGCCGAAGCTCAAGCACTTCGGCGCGGCCGCGGCTTCGTCGGGCGGCGTCGAGATGTACCACATCGTCGGCCAGACGCCGGAGGCGCGCTCGCGCGACGAAGCGTTTCGCGGCCGCAAGCCTCTCGAGACGATCCGCTACGGCGCGGCCGAGCGGCGCATCGCGTACGAGCGCGTCAACACCACCGCGAAAGACGCCCAGGTCGACTTCGTGATGCTCGGTTGTCCGCACTATTCGATCGAGCAGATCTGGGAGGTCTGCCAGTTGCTCGAAGGGCGCCGTATCGGCACGAATACCGAGCTGTGGATCTTCACCGCACGCGCGACCCGCCAGCTGGCGGACCAGGCCGGCTATACGAAGCTGATCGAGGACGCGGGCGGGGTGCTGATGACCGACACGTGCTCGGCGATCGGTCGCGTGATGCCCAAGGGCACGCGCGTCGTTGCGCTCGACTCGGCGAAGCAGGCGCACTACCTGCCGGCGATCATGGGCGTGCAGGCGTGGTTCGGCACCACGGCCGATTGCATCGAGGCCGCAGTGAGCGGCCGCTGGAACGGAGGGCTGGCGGCATGAGCACGCATCACGAAATTCACGAAATGACGGACAAAGCCGGCACGCCGATCGTGCTGCGCGGACGCAAGGTGGTCGGCGGCTGTGTCGAGGGCGAGGCGCTCGTCACGCGCGATCGCATCTCCGGCTGGGGCGGCATCGATCCGCGCACCGGCACGATCATCGAGACGCGTCACGAACTGCGCGGCCAGAGCTTCGCGAACAAGGTGCTGGTGTTTCCCGGCGCGAAGGGTTCGTCCGGATGGTCCAGCCAGTTCCATATCGCGCGAATCGCGGGCACCGCGCCGGCCGCGATGCTGTTCAACGAAATGACCACGAAGATCGCGCTCGGCGCGGTGGTGAGCCACGCGCCGTCGCTGACCGACTTCGACGTCGATCCGCTCGACGTGATCGAAACGGGCGACTGGGTGCGCGTCGATGCCGAGCGCGGCGTCGTCGAAGTGCTCAAGCGCAGCCGCACCTGATTCCGGCGCGCGGCTTCGTCCGCGCGCCACCGCGATGGATTTTCAAGGAGAGCATGTTTTGAACACAGGTACTCGTATCGTTCGCCGCGACGGCCAACCGACGGGCTGGACACTCGACGCCGACGTGTGCATCGTCGGCGCGGGCATCGCCGGCACCTCGGCTGCGCTCGAAGCGGCCGCGCTGGGCCGCAAGGTCGTGCTGGTTGACAGCCTGCCCGCGCTCGGCGGCCAGGCGGTCAACTCGATCATCGGCACGTTCTGCGGGCTGTTCTCGAACGGGCCGAAGCGCTTCCAGGTCACGCACGGCATCGCGGACGGCATCCTGCGCGATCTCGGCGAGAAGGGCGCGCTGCATTACAAGGAAGGGCCGCTGACGACCGTCGTGCTGTACGACGAAGTCGCGCTCGCACGCTGGATCGAGCAGAAGATTCTCGACGCAGGCATCACCGTCGTGCTCGGCGCCGTGTTGCGCGACGTGGTGCGCGAAGGGCGGCGGGTGCGCGAACTCGACGTCGCGACGCGCTACGGCGACGTACGCATCGCGGCCGACGGCTTCGTCGACGCGAGCGGCGATGCCGCGCTCACGTGGCTCGCCGGGTTCGACTGCCAGGAGCCGGAAACGCCGATTCGCGGCACGCAGATGATCGTGCTCGAGAACCTCGACGAGACCGATCTGCCGACGCCGCCCGCGTTTCGCGAGCGCGTCGAGGAAAAGGCACACGCGTATGGGCTCGAACGCAAGGACGGGCTCGTGTTCTATTTCCGCGGCCGCAACATCGGCATTGCGAACATGACGCACATCGAGACGCCGCTCGAACCGATGGCGGCGTCGCGCACCGCGCTCGTCGGCCGCGACCAGGCGGACCGCGCGTTCGAGTTCCTGCGCGCGGAGTATCCGCACATCTATCGCAACGCGCACATCCGCAGCTACGGGCTGCCCGGCATCCGGCAGACGCGCTGGATCGTCGGCGCCCAGCAGTTGCGCTCGGAAGACGTGATCGCCGCCCGGCAGTTTCCGGACGCGGTCGCACGCACCTCCTGGCCGATCGAATTGCACGATCGCGCCGAGGGCTACGAATGGAAGCCGTTCGGCGACGACCATCTGCATACCGTGCCGTTCGGCAGCCTCGTCGTGAAGGACGCCGACAACCTGATCGCGGTCGGCCGCTGCATCGACGCCGACGCGACCGCGCTGTCGAGCGTGCGGGTGATGGGGCCGTGCATCGCGATGGGCGCGGCGGCCGCGCACGCGTTCGATCTCGCGGATGGCGGCAGTGTCCATGACATCGATCGCGGCCTGCTGCGCGAGCGGCTCGCCGACAACGTCGATCGAATCGATCCACCGCATCTGAAGCACTGACGCACGACCCGCCGGCCGCGCGGCAATACCAAAGAGGTGCATCGGGCGCTCCGCCAGGAGGCTCGCAACCAGTACCCGCTGCCGCGCCGGCCAGAGACGAAACGAAGGAACGCGCGACGCGCCGGAATCTGCCGGCGCGCCGACGCGGCACCTGAGGAGGAGACGATGATTCAACCCTTGCCGGATGCGCGCACGGTGGACGTGTCGCGCCTGATCGACGAACAGAGAATCGGCCGCTTCGCGATCCTGCTGATCGCGTCGACCTGGCTCGTGATGCTGACCGACGGCTACGAGCTCAGTGCGCTGGCGTTCGCCGCGCCTTCGCTGATTCGCGCCTGGCACATCGAGCGCAGCGTGCTCGGGCCGGTGTTCGGCGCCAACGTCTTCGGCATCATGATCGGCTCGATCCTGTTCGGCTATATCGGCGACCGGATCGGGCGCAAGCGCGCGATCCTGTTCGGTGCATGCTGGTACGGGCTCGTCACGCTCGCGACCGCATGGGCGTCGAGTGTCGACCACCTGCTGTGGCTGCGCTTCGCCGCGGGCATCGGCATCGGCGGCGCGGTGCCGAACGCGTTCGTGCTCGTGTCGGAATTCGCGCCGAAGCGGCTGCGGGCGACCTGGGTCACGCTGATGTTCACCGGCTATACGCTCGGGGCGGGCTTTGGCGGCGGCGTCGCCGTGTGGCTCGTGCCGCACTTCGGCTGGCCGGCGGTATTCGTGGTCGGCGGGCTCGCGCCGCTCGTGGTGGCCGCCGCGCTGTCGTTCGTGATGCCGGAGTCGCTGCGCTATCAGGTACTGAAGGGCTGGCCCCGCGACGGCATTGCCGCGACTGCCGCGCGCGTGCGGCCCGAACTCGCGTTGCCGCCGGAGGCGCGCTTCGTCGTGACCGACGAGCGCCGCGTCGCGAAGTTCTCGCCGCGCATGCTGTTCGCCGGCCGGTTGCGCTACGTGACGACCGCGCTGTGGCTCGCGTACATCGCGAATTCGATGGCGCTGTTCTTCCTGCAAAACTGGCTGCCGGTGCTGATCGAGGCGACCGGCGTCGCCGCGCATCGCGCCGCGCTGATGACGACGCTGTTCTCCGTCGGCGGCACGCTCGGCGGCCTCGTGCTGATGCGCTTCATCGACCGCCATGGCGTGCGGCTCGTCACGTGTCTGCCGCTCGTCGGCTTTCCGCTCGTCGCGGCGCTCGGCATGAACCTCGAGACCGCCTGGCTGACGGCCGCCGTGTTCGGCGTCGGCTTCTGCGTCGCCGGCACCCAGGCAGGGCTCAATGCCGTCGCGTCGATCGTCTATCCGACCAGCTTCCGCTCGAAAGGCACCGGCACCGCGATCGGCGTGGCGAAGATCGGCTCGATCTCCGGCCCGATGATCGGCGGGATGCTGCTCGCCGCGCATGTGCCGGTGCGCGAGCTGTTCCAGGTCGCGGCGCTGCCGGTCGTCGCCGTCGCGGCGCTGATGTTCGTGCTCGGTCGCATGTACCGGCCCGGCGACACGCACGACGACGGGCTCGCGGCGTGTGATCCCGCGGGCGCCGAACCGCCGCTACCCGCAGCGGAGCGCTAGGAACAGCGGCAGCGGCGGGGCCGGGCGCGGCGCGCGCGCACGCACGGTCGCCGGTGCGATGCATGCTGCGCGTTTGCGCCCGCTGCGCGTTCCCGCCGCCTTCGATCCGCATCACCTCATTCCATCGAAACCGGAGAAGCACGATGAAAACAGCAGTCTGCACTGCTGCGGTGGCTTGCGCCCTCGCGGCGCCGCTCACGGTCCATGCGCAAAGCTCGGTCACGTTGTACGGCATCATCGATACGGGCATTGCCTGGACGAATACGGTCGCGTCGTCGATCAAGGCGCAGGGCGCGTCGCGCTGGTCAATGGCGACCGGCTGGGGCAGCGGTGACCGCCTGGGTTTCCTCGGACGCGAGGATCTCGGCGGCGGCCTCTCCGCGGTGTTCCAGCTCGAAGCGGGGTTCAGCGGATTGAACGGCACGTCGTCGCAGGGCGGCCGACTGTTCGGACGGCAGGCGTACGTCGGCTTGTCGAGCAAGCAGTACGGCAAGCTGACGCTCGGCCGTCAGTATGACTACACGTTCGACTACGTCGCACCGCTGATGGCATGGCTTCAGTTCGGCAGCATCTACGGCGCGCACATCGGGGACGTGGACGACAGCTTCCAGACGTTTCGCCTGAACAACAGCGTCAAGTACGAGGTAAGTCCGCTCGCGGGACTGAAGCTCGGCGCGCTCTATGCATTCAGCAACCAGGCGGGCGGCGGCGCCGGCCAAGGCTTCGCCAACAACCGCGCGTACGGCTTCGGGCTCGATTACCTGCGCGGACCGTTGCATGTGGTCGCGAGCTATCTGCAACTGAACAATCCGTCGGCGGGGATTGCGTCGTCGGGGAATAATCCGAACGGCGCGATCGGCGACGAGTACAGCGGTTCGACCAGCCTCTTCTACAACGCGGGCTTCGTCGAGCGTCAGCGCATCTCGGCACTGGGCGCCGGCTATTCGTTCGGCGCGGCAGCGGTGAACCTGGTCGTCACCGACACGCGGCTCGCTTATCGCGGCGGCCACAGCCTGCGCGTCGACAACTACGAGATCAACGGGCGCTACAACTTCACACCGGTGCTGATCGCGGGGGTCGGCTACATCTTCACCGATGGCCATGGGTATACCGGCAGCGGCGCCACGTCGTTCGCGACCGGCGACCGGCCGAGATGGCATCAGGTGGATGCGGGCATCACCTACCTGCTGTCGAAGCGCACCGATCTGCACATGTCGATGGTCTATCAGCGGCGGGCCGGCGATGCGGGCACCGTTGCGATCAACTTCTTCGGACCGGCGGGGGCGGGGCGTAGCAGCCAGATCGCGGTGCTGGCGGGGCTGCGGCATCGCTTCTAGCCTGCGAGTGGCGCGCGGCGGGCCGGCGCGTTGCCGCTTGCCGAACGGGACAGCATCGTCACGACGCTCCGTGAACAGGTCGCCCGGTGTGACATCCCGCCTGCGCCACGCGTTACGCTTCTTTCAGCCAGGGCATTTCCACGGGCGATACGACCAGTTGCCGGAATTCGCGCTTCAGGTCGAAGATGAACCCGACCAGGATCATGGAGTCGGCGTAAGGAATCGGAAAGACCTGCGGATTTTCCGGGGTACGCAGCGGGCGCTCCGGCGTGTCCGCTGTCGCCGCGGCGTTTTCGCGAACGCTTTCCAGGTCGTCTGCCATGGCCGGGCCGCCGGCTTTCAGCACGCGGCTACGCAGCTCGCTGAACGGTTCGATGCGCGCGGCGTCTTCGTGGTATTCGGGCACTTCATAAACGAACCAGGACATTGTCGTCTCCCATGAGAAGGGGCGCTATTCTAACGCTACGCGAGCATTCGCCGAAAACCGAGGCCGCCCACTTCTCCAGGCGTAACCAGGAACCCCGCGAGGTCATCGCCTCTCGAGTGGATCGCAGCAATGTCACACTTCGGACAGCACCTGACGCGCCGCTCGAACGACCGCATCGACCGTGATGTCGAATTTTTTGTACACGTCCTTGATTTTTCCCGACTCGCCGAAGCTGTGCATGCCGACGAACCGGCCTTCCGGTCCGAGGTACCGCTCCCATCCCAGTTCGACCGCCGCCTCGACCGCGACTCTCGCGGGAGAAGTGCCCAGCACGGCCCGCTGGTAATCGCGTGGTTGCTCCTCGAAGAGCAGGCGGCACGGCATCGATACGACGGCCGTCGGCACGCCTTCCTGCTGCAGGATGTCGCGTGCCTGGACGGCGAGGTCGACCTCCGAGCCTGTCGCGAGCAGGGTGAGTCGGCGCGGCCCGCCATCGGCCTCCCGCAAGACATAGGCGCCGCGCGCCGACTTGTTTTCGTTTCCGGGCTCGTTGCGCAGGAGCGGGACCGGCTGTCGTGACAATGCGAGCAGCGCAGCCCTGCGGGGCTGTTCGAGAATCAGCTCCCAGCACTCTGCCGTTTCGACTGGATCGGCCGGCCGATAGACGGCGAGTTGGGGAATGGCCCGAAGGGCGGCAAGGTGCTCGACGGGTTGATGCGTCGGGCCATCTTCTCCGAGACCGATGGAATCGTGCGTCATCACGAAGATGGCGCGCACCCGCATCATCGCGCTCAAGCGGATCGCCGGACGGCAGTAGTCCGAAAAACAAAGAAAGGTGCCACCGTACGGAATGAGGCCGCCGTGAAGGGCAATGCCGTTCATGGCGGCGGCCATGCCGTGTTCGCGGACGCCGTAGTGGACATATGAACCCTTGAACTGCCCGGGCTCGATCGCGATCTGGTTCTTCGTCTTCGTATTATTGGACTGCGTAAGATCCGCCGAGCCGCCCAGCAATTCCGGAATCGCATCGGAGAGTTGATCAAGCACTTCACCGCTGGCCTTGCGGGTGGCCATTGCACTGCCTGCGGCAACAAACGCCTGCCGTGCCGCCGCAATCGCCGTCTTCCAGTCATCCGGAAGCTTTCCGGCATTACGTCGGTCGAATTCGGTACGCAGCGCGTGCGGCGCCCGGCTGACACGCTCATCCCACGCGAGTCTTGCCTTGCGGCCGCGCGCCCCGATCTCCCGCCATGCTTTCAGCAGGTCATCCGGGATTTCGAACGGCGGCGAATGCCAATCGAGGGTCTGGCGTGCGCCCGCGATTTCATCCTCGCCCGGCGCATCGCTATGGGCTTTCTCGGTGCCAGCCTTCGTCGGAAAGCCGAACCCGATGATCGTCCTGCATGCGATCAACGTCGGTCTGTCATGCGTTGTCCTGGCGGTCTCGATCGCGCGCCGTATCGCGTCCGTATCGTGACCGTCGATTTCCAGGACGTGCCACCCAGCCGAGTGAAAGCGCTCGATCTCGTTGTCCGAGACCGCGAGCTGGGTGGGACCGTCGATGGAAATCGAATTGTTGTCCCAGAACGCGATCAGTTTGCCCAACCGGAGGTGGCCGGCCAACGAAATGGCCTCGTGGCTGATGCCTTCCATCAGGCAACCGTCGCCGAGAAATACGTATGTGTAGTGATCGACGAGGTCATCGCCGAAGTGCGCATTCATGACGCGCTCGGCCAACGCCATGCCGACGGATTCCGCGATGCCTTGTCCGAGGGGACCGGTCGTCAGTTCGATTCCATCGGCGTGCGAGTACTCGGGATGACCTGGCGTCTTGCTGCCGACTTGCCGGAAGCGCTTGAGCTCGTCGAGGGTCATGTCGGCATAGCCCGTGAGATAGAGCAAGCTGTAGAGGAGCATCGATGCGTGTCCGTTGGAAAGGACCAACCGGTCCCGATCGATCCAGTGGGGGGCGGATGCATCAAATTGCATGAACTCCTTGAACAGCACCGTCGCAACGTCGGCCAGCCCCATTGGCGCACCAGGATGGCCGCTGTTGGCATTCTGTACTGCATCCATTGCAAGGAAGCGAATACAGTTCGCCAGCGCGCGCAGATGCGGGTCTCGCGGGGGCGGCACCGCTTTGGCGGTCGTGCGGGAATGTGCGGTGGGATCGCTCATCGGTTCTCCTGTTTTTCGCTCGGAAAGATGAGGCTACGGGGCAATATCCATGCCTTTTCCACGGGTGCAAGCTGCCGACCGAGGTGAGGTCAGTTCTACGGCGGACGGAGGCACGTTCCGGGGCGCGAATGGACGTCGAACTGTTGGAGGAAATGGGCGCGCGGCGACGCGGAGTTGCGTACCGAACGGCGGTTGGGCAATCCGTTCATCTGGGGATCAGGACGCTGGTGACGTTGTTGTGAGTCGGCGTGGGGATTCAACCCTTTTTCACGCCAAGGGGGCGAGGCGAAAACGGCTAAAGACTACGATCTACAGCAAGCGCAATCGAGTCGGGACTTTAGGTACGCACCATCGTCGCCCTCGTGCGAAGCATCATGATTCGACCGGTATATCGACGGGAGCGTCAGTCTGACGCGCGGCGCATATTGTCCGCATCGAGGGCAGCACGCAGGAATATCTCGTTCGGAGACCATGCGGCGCGCGTCGAATACGCCGCAGCCGGGACATGCGTACTCGTACATTGGCATGTCGTGATCATCCGAGCGCGCCGAGCTCGCCCCGCGCGACAAACCGTCCGCGTCCCGTCGGGCCGACCCACTCGTCATCGTCGACAAGCCATTGTCCACGCAGCATCACTTTCTTGACACGCCCTGTCACTTGACGCCCTTCGAACAGCGTGAAATCACAGTCGCTGTGCTGCGTGCGCGCGCTGATCGTGTGCCGTTCGTCCGGATCGAACAACACGATATCCGCGTCACTGCCGATCGCGAGCGTACCTTTCCGTGGAAACAGGCCGAACAGTTTCGCCGGCGCGGTCGACATCAACTCGACAAACCGGTTCAGCGAAATCTTGCCATCGCGTACGCCGCCGTCGTAGACGACGGTCATTCTCGTTTCGACGCCAGGGACGCCGTTCGGGATCTTCGAGAAATCGCTCGCGCCGAGCGGTTTCTGATTGAAGTTTCCGCGATGGCCCTCCTTCATGCAGTAAGGGCAATGGTCGGTGGAGATCAATTGCAGGTCGTCGGTCCTGAGCGCCGTCCAGAGCGCATGCTGCGCTTCCTTTGAACGCAGTGGCGGGCTCATCACGTAGCGGGCCAGATCGAAATTGTCGTCGGCATAAACGGACTCGTCGAAGAACAGATAGTGCGGGCAGGTTTCGGCGAAGACCGGAATGCCCAGGTCGCGCGCTTCGATCACGTGCTTGAGGGCTTCCTTGGCAGAGAGATGCACGAAGTAGACGGGCGCTTCCGCAAGCTCGGCCAGCTTGATGCCGCGGTGGGTCGCTTCGCCCTCCATGATGGCCGGCCGAGTCAGTGCGTGATAACGGGGGGAAGTGTGGCCCTGAGCGATCGCCTCGCGAATCAGCAGATCGATCACGGTGCCGTTTTCCGCATGGAGCGCAATCATCCCGCCATGCTGGCCGACCATGCGCATGGCCTGGAAGATCGCCGCATCGTCGGACATCACGGTCCCGGGATAGGCCATGAACATCTTGAAGCTCGACACGCCTTCATGCCGGATCGCGTCACGCATGTCTGCCAGAACCTGCTCGTCGACTTGCGTGACGATCACATGGAAGCCATAGTCGATATTGGCGGCGGACGACGCTTTTGCCCCAGCGCGCGCGATCGCTTCAAGCGGGCTCGTGCCGGGTGTCTGCAGCGCGAAGTCGACGATCGTGGTAGTGCCGCCAAACGCGGCCGATCGTGTGCCGGATGCGAAATTGTCGCAAGTGGTCGATGTGCCGAAGGTGTTTTCCATGTGGGTATGGCAGTCGACGCCGCCGGGAAATACCAGCAAGCCGCTGGCATCGATCACGTGGGTGTCCGGACCGACTTCAAGCGCGTGACCGATGCACGCGATGCGCTCCCCTTCGACGATGAGGTCGGCGACGTAGTCGTCGACCGCCGTGATCAGGCGGCCGCCCTTGATGAGGGTACGGGGTGTGGCGTGCGTCATGTGGAACTCCGGTCTGGTTCGAGGGCGAGAGCGAGAGCGAGGGCGGCTTCGAGGCGTGAAATTTCGTCGGTGGACAACGGTGTGACTGGCGGGCGTGCCGTCGGATGTGGAAACTTGCCGGCCAGGTGAAGGCATGCCTTGAGCCGTGCGGTGGCGCGCGAGCCGGGCGTGGTGCCGTAGATCGCCTTGGCAAGCGGGTAGAGCATCGAGTGCGCACGCTGCGCGTCGGCGAGCCGACCTTCCGCCACCGCGCGATAGAGCGCAACGATCTGCACCGGAACGAGCGCCGCGAGACTGACGAGACTGCCCTCCGTTCCCAAGGCAAAGCATGTGAACAGATGCTCGTCGCCGGACGCCATCACCGCGACGTGTGGCGCGACCTCCCGCAGAAGCCTCCGATTGGCGTCGTACGCACTGGTTTCCCAACTGCCCTCCTTGACGGCCACCACATCCGGCAGAGCGGCGAGCGCAGCGAGCGTATCGGGCGGATACGCCATTGCACCGGTATTGACGCCTGCCTGATAAAGGATCATCGGCAGTCGCGCAGCGGCGTTCGCGATATGGTGATGCGCGAGGACGATGTCACGATCGGTAGACAGCGCCCAGGAAAATGGCGGAAACAGGAGCAGCGCATCGGCGCCTGCGCGTTTGGCATCGTCGGCATGGCGTTGCGCTTCGTAGCTGTCCTCCGCATTGACGCCGGCGACGATGATCGAACGATCGCCGCAAACTGCATGCGCGATTTCGACGACGCGTCGTTTTTCATCACGGGAAAGTGCATGGTTTTCGCCGGCGTGCCCGTTGACCAGGAGGCCGACGATGCCAGGCACCGATGTGACATCGTCGAGATGGCGGGCGAGCGCGGTCTCGTCGAGCGTGCGACCGTGCGCGTCGAGCGGGCATAGCGTGGCGGCGTACACGCCGTGGAACGGGTGCGGTGTCGATGGAATCATGCGGTGGCTTCCGGTGAGGTCAGGGTGGGCGTACCCGTTGATGCGATCAGCCGCGCGGGGTCGAAGAGCGGCATTTCGAGTGTCCGGCCAAGCATCGCATCGGCCAGCAACCTGCCCATGTAAGGGCCGCTCGTGTAGCCGGAATGCACACAGCCGATTACCCAGGCATCGTCGTGCCCGGGTAGCGCGCCGATCATCGGCATCGCGTCCGCGGTTTCGGCCTCGAGGCCGAGCCAGATTCTTGCGACGCGCGCGTGCTCGAGGGCCGGAATGACGTGCTGCGCGAGACGCAGGTTGCCGATCAGGTTTTGCGGCAAGGCTTCGACTGGCCCACGCCGGCGGTCGCCGATGCCTTGCCAGCCACCGCCGATCAGGACGGTGCCGTTCGCGAATTGCTTGAGCGAGAGGAG
>NZ_BCPP01000069.1:0-13448 GCF_016586125.1 Burkholderia sp. E168m23 | reverse complement strand
CGCGTGCCGTCGAGGCGGATCGCGAGCGGCGCGTGCTTTTCGAACATCCATTTGACGGCCTTCAGCGGCACGCCGGGCGCGGCCCACGGCGCCGCATAGCCGGGCGAGATCTGGCCTGCGTTCGCGAAACTCGTCTCCAGCGCCGGGCCGGCTTCCCGGTCGATCACCGTGACTTCATGGCCGGCGCGCGCAAGGTAATACGCGCTTGCCACGCCCACTACACCGCTGCCCAGAATGACGACTCGCATAGCTGCTCCAGATCGAAGGAATCAGGTCGAGGCCGGGCGCACCTGCGGCTCCGTGTAACCTCTAGCTGATCTAGTTTTTTGCGCTATGGTATTGTCGAATGTGCAGTTTTTGTTATTGTATTTTTCTGGTTTTCAGCATAAACAAATGAGAACGCAACGTCAGCCCGTACGCTCGCTCGACAAGCTCGACCGGCGCATCCTGAAACTGCTCCAGGACGACGGCCGGATGGCGATGAAAGACCTCGCGGAACAGGTCGGCCTGACCGTCACGCCGTGCATCGAGCGCGTGAGGCGCATGGAGCGCGACGGCGTGATCACCGGCTATCACGCGCGGGTCGATCCGGGCCAGTTGGGGGCCGCGCTGCTGGTGTTCGTCGAGATCACGCTCGGCCACAAGGGCGGCAACATGTTCGAGCAATTCCGCCGGGAAGTGATGAAGATCGACGAGGTGCTCGAATGTCATCTCGTCTCCGGCGATTTCGACTATCTGATCAAGGCGCGGATCGGCGAGATGGCCGACTACCGGAAACTGCTGGGCGACATCCTGCTGCAGTTGCCCGGCGCCGTGCAGTCGAAGAGCTATGTCGTGATGGAGGAAATCAAGGAAACGTTGACGATCGCCGTCGGCGAGTGACGCGCCCGCGGCTCGTCGTCGGGCCCTTTATGCCGCCCTTGGCATGCTGCACCCAATACTGTATAAATGTACAGTATTGGGTGCAGGCGAATGGGTGGGCACATGGACGATCGGTCCGACAACGAATTTCCGATAGCGCCGCCCGTGCCCCGCAAGGGGCGCGGTGCGGTCGATAACCTGCAGGGGCGGTATGAGCTCGCGCAGCGCGAAGCCGTGGACGACGGCTGGACGCACGCGTCCGATGACGCCGATTTCCCCGCGCCGCTGCGCACGCAGGTATTCGAGGAGCGGGCGAAGAGCATCCTGACGCGTAACCAGTCGCCCGATATTCCGTTCAGCGTGTCGCTCAATCCGTATCGCGGCTGCGAGCACGGTTGTATCTACTGCTTCGCGCGGCCGACGCACAGCTACCTCGGGCTGTCGCCGGGGCTCGATTTCGAAAGCCGCATCTACGCGAAGGTGAACGCGGCCGAACTGCTCGAGCGCGAGATTTCGCGCAAGCGCTACGTGCCGGAGCCGATCGCGCTCGGCGTCAATACCGACGCGTACCAGCCGGTCGAGCGCGACCTGCGCATCACGCGCAGCGTGATCCAGGTGATGCACGATCGCGGGCTGCCGTTCGCGGCGATCACGAAGTCGTCGCTGATCGAGCGCGATCTCGACCTGCTCGCGCCGATGGCCGAACGCGGGCAGGTGATGGCGGCGGTCACGATCACGACGCTTGATGCCGAGCTCGCGCGCACGCTCGAGCCGCGCGCGGCCACCCCGGCGCGGCGGTTGCGCACGATCCGCGCGCTGCGCGATGCGGGCGTGCCGGTCGGCGTGAGCATCGCACCGGTGATCCCGTTCGTGACCGAGCCCGACATGGAGCGCGTGCTGGAGGCCTGCGCGGAAGCCGGCGCGACGCATGCGAGCTACATCATCCTGAGGTTGCCGTGGGAGGTTGCGCCGCTGTTCAAGCAGTGGCTTGCCGCGCATTTTCCCGATCGTGCGGAGCGCGTGATGAACCGCGTGCGCGACATGCGCGGCGGCAAGGATTACGACTCGGATTTCTCGAAACGGATGAAGGGGGAGGGGATCTGGGCCGACCTGTTGCGGCAGCGCTTCCGTCAGGCGGTCAAGCGGCTCGGGTTGAACGAACGCACGAACGGCATTCTCGATCTGTCGCGGTTCAGCGGTGCGCCGGCCGCTGCGGTGCCGGCGCCGCGTGTCGCGGTTCGTGCAGCCGGCGCGAAGTCGCGCGACGACATGCAGTTGAACCTGTTCTGACCGGCAGGCAACGCAGTTGCCGGCGAGCCGTATCGACCGTATTGGTCGTGCTTACTGCGAAATCTGCTTGGCTGCTTCGACCTGCGATTCGAAGTATGTCTGGAACGACAGCGCGAGCGCGGTCATCAACAGGAACGCGCCGATCAGCAAGGAGAAGATCACGACGAAGATCACGGTCCAGCCCGACTTGCTGTGCTTGCCGGTGTCCGCGTTGAATTGCGCATCCCATTTTTCGTCGGGACGCAGCCCGTAGACGAGTGCGGCGAGAAACGCCGCCAGCAGCGAGATGGCGCCGGGTACCGCGAGCCACCAGCCGAGGCCGGCGCTGCGCTGGGTGGCGGCGAGCAGCAGGAAGCCCGGGATGCCGACGATCGTGGCGAGCAAGTGGGCCCAGCCGTATACGTCGCGGAAACCGTACAGATAGAAGCGGTGTGCGCCGATCGACCCGAGCAGGAACGCGAGGGCGGCGGTGAGCGTCTTGGAGCGGAAGCGGCGGGGCGATGCGGTGCTGCTGGACATGGATGGCGGCGTGTTGTCGTTGGCATGGGCGGGGCCGGCAGGCCGGCGCGGGCGCGCGGCCCGGCACGCATTCTACGATGCCCGGTCGGGCCCGGTCACCCCTCGGCTGCGTCAAGGTGCCGCATAAGTCACGCGGTAGATCGCGCCCGCGTAATCGTCGCTGACGAGCAGCGATCCGTCCGGCAGCGGCAATACATCGGCCGGGCGTCCCCATACCGTGCCGTCGGGCCGCAGCCAGCCCGTGACGAACGGCGTCTGCTGAGCGTGGCTGCCGTTCGCCGAGACGACCACGCGCATCACGCGGTAGCCGACCTTCGTGCTGCGGTTCCACGAGCCGTGTTCGGCAATGAAGACATTATTGCGATACGACGCCGGAAACATCGGCCCGGTGTAGAAGCGCATCCCGAGCGCCGCGACGTGCGCGCCGAGTTTCAGGACGGGCGGCACGTAACGTCGGCAGACGTCGGCGCTGCCGAATTCGGGGTCGGGCGTATCGCCGCCGTGGCAGTATGGAAAGCCGAAATCGAGGCCGGCGCGCGGCGTGCGGTTCAGCTTGTCGTCTGGTACGTCGTCGCCCATCATGTCGCGCCCGTTGTCGGTGAACCACAGCTCGCCCGACTCCGGGTGCCATGCAAAGCCGACCGTATTGCGTATGCCGCGGGCGACCACTTCGCGTCCGCTGCCGTCGGCATTCATCCGCGCGATGATCGCGTAGCGATTGCGATCGGGGAGGCAGACATTGCACGGCGCGCCGGTCGGCACGTACAGCTTGCCGTCGGGGCCGAACGCGATGAATTTCCAGCCGTGATGGTGGTCGGTCGGCAGCGCGTCGGTCACGACGACGGGGGCGGGCGGTTTTGCGAGCCGGTCGTCGATATGATCGAGGCGCAGGATGCGCGAGACGGCGGATATATAGAGGGCGCCGTCGCGGTAGGCGACGCCGACGGGCAGGTCGAGCCCGAACGCGACGACATAGTGCGCATTGATCCGGCCCTCGTGCATGACGAACGCGTGGACGCGGCCGTCCCGCGAGCCGACATACAGGATGCCGCGTGGCGACCACGCCATTTCGCGCGCGGCCGGGACGGCGTCGGTCAGCACGTCTATATGGAAGCCGGGCGGTACGACGAGTTCGTTCACCGGCAGCGGCGCGGCAAACGCCGATGCGGACGCGAGGCAGGCAAGGCCGGCCAGCAGCGCTGCGACTTGGCGCTGGGCGCGGCGCATCGGGGCGGCGCGAAGGGGCGGCATGACGGTCGGGAACGTCCTGGACACGACGATTGTATGCCCGGCGGACGGGCCGTCCGCGGTTTTTTACGCGTAAGTGTTTGTTGTACCTCTGGTTTCCGGCTATAATCGCGTGTTTCAGTAGTTTCGAACCCGGTTTTCCCGAAGGACATCATATGGTTATCATCCGTCTGGCTCGTGGCGGCTCGAAGAAGCGCCCGTTCTACAACATCGTTGCTACCGATTCGCGCAACCGTCGTGACGGCCGCTTCATCGAGCGCGTCGGCTTCTACAACCCGGTCGCCACGAAGGGCGAATCGCTGCGTATCGCTCAGGATCGCCTGACGTACTGGCAAGGCGTTGGCGCGCAACTGTCGCCGACCGTCCAGCGTCTCGTGAAGGAAGCGCAAAAGGCGCAACCGGCTGCCTAACATGGCACGGTGTGCCGGTCGTGCCGGCTGTGAGGTGCATTGATGGCGGGTCACGATTCCGGTAATGCAAGGCGCGGGCGTGCGTCATTCGGCGCATTCGTCCGCAAGCCGGTCGAGCGCGACTCGGTCGCGAACGCCGGTCAGGCTGCCGAACAAGGTAGTCCCGAAGCGACGCAGGCCTGGCCCGACGATGCCGTCGAGGTCGGAGCGGTGGTCGACGCCTACGGCCTGAAGGGCTGGGTCAAGGTGGCGACGCATGCCGATGCCGGTCGCGGCGGCGACGCGCTGCTCAACGCGCGTCGCTGGTGGCTGGAGCGCGGTGCGGAGCGGCTTTCCGTCCGCATCATGCAGTCGAAGACGCACAGCGACACTGTCGTTGCGCAACCTGCGGGCGTCAGCGACCGCGATGCTGCGCTGTCCATGCGCGGTTTTCGCGTGTTCGTGCGCCGGGAAGATTTCCCGGCACTCGCCGCGGACGAATTCTATTGGGTCGACCTGATCGGTCTCGAGGTCGTCAACGAGCAATCGGTGGCGCTCGGGAAGGTGAGCGGGATGATCGACAACGGCGTGCATTCGATCATGCGTGTCGAGTATCCGGCAACCGGCAAAGACGGTCAGCCGACCACCGACGAGCGGTTGATTCCGTTCGTCGGTGTCTACGTCAAAACGGTGGATCAGGCGGCGCGTCGCATCGTCGTCGACTGGGAAGCCGATTACTGAAATGAACCAGGTTACCGAGAGCGCGGTGCAGTTCGACGTCGTCACGCTCTTTCCCGAGATGTTCCGTGCACTGACCGACTGGGGAATCACCAGCCGGGCCGTCAAGCAGGGGCGCTTCGGGTTGCGCACCTGGAACCCGCGTGATTTCACGACGGACAACTACCGCACGGTCGACGATCGTCCGTACGGCGGTGGTCCGGGCATGGTGATGCTGGCCAGGCCGCTCGAAGCTGCAATCGACGCCGCGAAAGCGGCGCAGGCGGAGCAGGGCATCGCGAGCACGCGCGTCGTGATGATGTCGCCGCAAGGCGCGCCGCTCACGCACGATCGCGCGGTGCGGATGGCGCAGGAACCCGGCGTCGTCGTGCTGTGCGGTCGCTACGAAGCGATCGACCAGCGCCTGCTCGACCGTTGCGTCGACGAGGAAATCAGCCTCGGCGATTTCGTGCTGTCGGGCGGCGAGCTGCCGGCGATGGCAATGATGGATGCAGTCGTGCGGTTGCTGCCCGGCGTGCTGAACGATTCGTTGTCGGCCGTGCAGGACAGCTTCGCCGATGGCCTGCTCGATTGTCCGCACTACACGCGCCCCGAGGAATACGACGGTGTACGCGTGCCGGACGTGCTGCTCGGCGGGCATCATGCCGAGATCGAGAAGTGGCGGCGCCAGGAAGCATTGAGGAATACGTTGCGGAAGCGGCCGGACCTGATCGTCCGGGCGCGCCGCGAAAAGTTGTTGAGCCGGGCCGACGAGGCCTGGCTCGCGAACCTCGCACGCGAAGCGAAGGACGCCTCCTGAGGCGGCTGCGCGAGCGGGAATTGGCGGTGCCGTACATGCGTGTGCGGCGCCTGATGTGAATCCATCCTCTATCGGGGCCAGGCCTGCAAGCAGGCGGGTGTCAACGCCGACACGATGGCATAAGGAGTCAGTAATGAATCTGATCGCAAAACTTGAGCAGGAAGAAATCGAGCGCGCGCTCGCCGGCAAGACCATCCCCGATTTCGCCCCGGGCGACACGGTGATCGTGAACGTGAACGTGGTTGAAGGTAACCGCAAGCGCGTTCAGGCTTACGAAGGCGTCGTGATCGCGATTCGCAATCGTGGTCTGAACTCGAACTTCATCGTCCGCAAGATCTCGTCGGGCGAAGGCGTCGAGCGTACGTTCCAGACGTACTCGCCGCTGCTGGCAAGCATCGTCGTGAAGCGTCGCGGTGATGTGCGTCGTGCGAAGCTGTACTACCTGCGCGAGCGTTCGGGCAAGTCGGCTCGTATCAAGGAAAAGCTGGTGTCGAAGGATCGCGCCGCAGCAGCTTCCCAAGAGTAAGAGCTGTAAGGAAAAAGCACCCAGCCGGGTGCTTTTTTCATTCTGGCGCGACAATATGCTCGATACGACACGAACCCGAGAGCCCCATTGAATCGCCGCCCCATCATCGATCCCGAAGTCTTGCCGGTCGAAGGCACCGGTGCCGGCCTGCCTGTCATCGATTCCCGGTTGCTGACGCCGTCCGGCCTGCGCGAACGTTTCGCGCGTACGCTCGAATGGAGCGTCGAGCCCGGCGAGGCGAGGCTGCAGGAGGGCGTCGATCCGCGTAGCGCGGCCGTTCTCGTGCCGCTCGTCGTCCGCGAGTCGGGCCTCACCGTGCTGCTGACGCAGCGCGCCGATCACCTGAACGACCACGCCGGGCAAATCAGTTTTCCCGGCGGCCGTCGCGAGCCGTTCGACCGCGATGCGACAGCCACCGCACTGCGCGAGGCGAAGGAAGAGATCGGACTGGACGCCGAACGCGTCGAGATTCTCGGTGTGCTGCCCGACTACCTGACCGGCACGGGTTTCTGCGTGACGCCGGTCGTCGGCCTCGTGCATCCGCCGTTCACCGTACAGGCCGACACCTTCGAAGTCGCCGAGATTTTCGAAGTGCCGCTCGCGTTCGTGATGAATCCCGCGAACCATCAGGTCCGCGTGTTCCGGTGGGAAGGCGGCGAGCGTCGTTTTTTTGCCATGCCCTATCCGAACGGCGAGCCGGACGGGCATTACTTCATCTGGGGCGCAACTGCCGCCATGTTTCGCAATCTGTATCGCTTCTTGGCCGCCGGCTAGGCGGGCGTGCCGGCTGGCGCGTGCGAGCTGCCGTCGGGCCACCGCACCGGCAGCCATGCGCGGCTGACGCTGTGCTATCGTTATGCAAAAAATGACATAACTCCGAAGACGGCGCCACGCATGACTTTCTTTTCGGTTCTCCTCGCTCTCATCATCGAACAGGTCCGCGCGTTGTCGCCGAGCAATCCGGTGTTCGCGCTGTTCCAGTTTCATGCGGAAACCGTCGCGCATGGCCTCGACGCCGGCAAGCAGAAACACGGGCTTCTCGCATGGCTCGCGGTCGTGCTGCCGTGGGTGCTGATCGTCGCGCTGATCTATTTCCTGCTGTACAAGGTGAGCTTCGTGCTCGCGTTCCTGTGGAACGTCGCCGTCGTGTATTTCACGCTCGGCTTCCGTCAGTTCAGCCACTACTTCACCGATATCCATCTCGCGCTCAACAACGACGACGTACCGCGCGCGCGCGAAATCCTGCACGAGTGGACGGGTATCGACACGGTCGACATGCCGGTCGGTGAAATCGTCCGCCATACGCTGATCCATGCGGTCGTCGCGTCGCATCGCCACGTCTTCGGCGTGTTCTTCTGGTACGTGCTGCCGCTCGGCCCGGCCGGCGCCGTGCTGTACCGGATTTCCGAATACCTCGCGCGCAGCTGGTCGACGCCGGGCGAGGACCGCACGGCCGCGTTCTCGACGTTCGCGCAGCGCGCGTTCTTCGTGATCGACTGGATTCCGTCCCGACTGACGGCGCTCGGTTTCGCGATCGTCGGCAATTTCGAGGATGCGATCTACGCGTGGCGCAACCATACACGCCAGTGGCCCGACCCGAACGACGGCGTACTGCTGGCCGCCGGCAGCGGGGCGCTCGGCGCGCGTCTCGCGGGGCCGCTCGCGGAACCGTCGAGCCTCGATGCGCTGGCGGTCGGTGACAGCGGTCCGTTGACGGTTGGTGACGATTGCACGCCGCGCACGCTGCAGTCGGCGGTTGGTCTCGTATGGCGAGCGGTGATTCTGTGGATGATCCTGCTGTTGATGCTGACGCTGGCCGTCTGGGTATCGTGACGCGCTAGCGCAGCGCGCGACGAAATGAAAAGGCCGGCTCGATGCCGGCCTTTTCGCTGTGCGCCAGGATAGTGCGTTCAGTCATCGAGCGGGTCGCGCACGGCGCCGCATTGCCAGCACGCGGTGAATTGCGCTTCGAGCGCTTCGCCGCATTGCCGGCAGCGCCAGGGCGCCGCGCCCGCCGACGGGCCGTGCGACGCGGCATCGAGCAGCCGGCGGGCAAGCGCGTCGTCACGTTCGTCGTCGAGCCACAGTTCGGGCGTGCATGCATCGGCGGGCAGGCCGCCGAGCGCGCCGGTCGCGTAGCAGTTGTGCAGCTCGCAACCGATGCCGGCTACCTGGAGCACGTTGGCCCAATGCTGCGCGGTCGCGAGGTCGGGTGCCTTGAAACGCATCGCGGCTCCTGTCGATGAAGGCCGGCCCGCGTGGCGCCGGCCGTCGCACACGTCGCGCGGTCAGCGGACGATCTGGCTCGCCTCGTGCACGAGCTGCGCGTACAGCGCGTGCCGCGACGGCGCGATGCGGCCGTCGGCGACGGCTTCGAGGATCGCGCAGCCGGGCTCGTGCAGATGATGACAATTATAGAAACGGCAGTCCGCGAGCAGCGGCCGGAATTCCGGAAACGCGCGTTCGAGGCGGCCTTCCGTCAAGTGGTAGAGGCCGAATTCCTGGAAGCCCGGCGAATCGATCAGTGCACCGCCGCCTTCCAGCGGGTACAGGCGCGTGAACGTCGTCGTGTGACGGCCGCTGTTGAGCGCGGCCGAAATCTCGCGGGTTGCGGCTTCGGCGTCGGGCACGAGCAGGTTCACGAGCGTCGATTTGCCCATCCCGGACTGGCCGAGCAGGATCGTCGAATGGCCGGCCAGGTGCGGCATCAACTGCGCGCGTGCATCGTCCGGCGCACCTTTCACCGACAGCTCGAGCACGTCGTAGCCGAGCGCGCGGTACGGCGCAAGACGCTCTCGCGCGACCGGCAGCGCGGCCTCGACGTCGATCTTGTTCAGCACGACGAGCGGCTTCAGCTCGTTCGCTTCGGCGGCGATCAGCGCACGGCCGAGCAGATCCTCGCTGAAATAGGGCTCGGTCGCGAGCACGATCAGCAACTGGTCGAGGTTCGCCGCGAACAGCTTCGACTTGAACTGGTCGGAGCGGTACAGCAGGTTGCGCCGTTCGCCGATCTCCACGATCACGCCCTGGTCGGCCGACGCGAGTTCGTATGCGACGCGGTCGCCGACCGCGATGTCGCTCTTCTTGCCGCGCGGGAAGCATTGCAGCATCGGGCCGCCGTCGTCGGGGGCGACGATGTAGTGGCGGCCGTGCGCCGCGATCACGCGGCCTTCGGCCCGTTGCGCGCCCGATGCGCGCGGGGCCGGCTTGCGGGAAGTCGGCCGGCTCATGCGTGCTGCAGCAGGCGGTCGATCCGCTGCGAGGCGGGCGGATGCGAGTAGTAGAAAGCCGTGTAGACGGGGTCGGGCGTCAGCGTCGACGCGTTGTCCTCGTAGAGTTTCACGAGCGCGCTGACGAGATCCTGCGCGTCGGTCTGGCTGGCCGCGAACGCGTCGGCCTCGAATTCGTGCTTGCGCGACGTGAGGCTGCTGAACGGCGTCGCGAAGAACAGGAATACCGGAATCGCGAGGAAGAACAGGATGAGCGCCGCGCCCGCGTTGCTGGTGTCGAGCGACGGCGTGACGCCGAGCCCCGTGTAGAACCACGTGCGTTGCGCGAGCCAGCCGAGCAGCGCGAGCAGCACGAGGCTCAGCACGAACGACACGAGCATCCGCTTCATCACGTGGCGGCGCTTGAAGTGGCCGAGTTCGTGCGCGAGTACGGCTTCGATTTCCTGGCCGGACAGGCGCGCGAGCAGCGTGTCGAAGAACACGATCCGCTTCGAGGCGCCGAAGCCCGTGAAATACGCGTTGCCGTGCGCGGAGCGGCGGCTGCCGTCCATTACGAACAGCCCCTTCGCCGCGAAACCGCAGCGCTTCATCAGCGACTCGATGCGCGCGCGCAGCGCGTCGTCCTTCAGCGGCTCGAACTTGTTGAAAAGCGGCGCGATGAAGGTCGGGTAGATCAGCAGCACGAGCATCTGGAACGCGACCCACACGATCCAGGTCCACAGCCACCACAGGCTGCCGGCCTGGTTCATCAGCCACAGCACGACGAACAGCAGCGGCAGGCCGAGCACGGCGCCGAGCAGCGAATTCTTCAGCATGTCGGTGAAGAACAGCCGCTTCGTCATCCGGTTGAAGCCGAAACGCTGCTCGATGCCGAACTGGCGGTAATACTCGAACGGCACGTCGATCACGCCCGTGATCACGAGCACCGCGGCGACCAGCGCGACCTGCTGCCCGTAGCCGCGGCCAAGCCAGCCGGTCAGCAGTGTGTCGAGCGCGCCGACGCCGCCGAGCAGCGTGAGGCCGACCAGCACGGCCGCGCTGACGACGATCTCGAGCATCGTCAGCCGGGTGCGCTCGACCGTGTAGTCGGCCGCGCGCTGGTGGGCGGTCAGCGGGATGGTGGCGCTGAATTGCGCGGGCACGCCGTTGCGGTGCGCGGCGACGAAGCGGATCTGCCGCGACGCGAGCCACAGCTTGGTGACGACCATCGCGAGTACGGCGATCGCGAACAGCAGGGTGAACGAAAAGGGTGACATCGAAGGCGCCAAAGGGTTCTATGCGAGAATTATATGTTCTTGCGGACCGGCCCCGCTGATGCGATGCCGGCCGCCCGGGCGGCGCTGCATCGGCGAGGCCCGGTCCGCCATTTGCCAGGATGAATCATGACCGATACCGCCGCTTCCGCCAGCCAGCCCGCGCTCGTGCGCAACGAGTTGAACCTCGTCTGGCTCGACATGGAGATGACGGGCCTCGACCCGGATAACGACCGCATCATCGAGATCGCGGTCGTCGTGACCAATTCCACGCTCGACATCGCCGTCGAGGGCCCGGTGTTCGCGATCCACCAGAGCGACGAGACGCTCGCGAAGATGGACGACTGGAACAAGTCGACGCACGGCCGCTCGGGCCTGATCGACCGCGTGCGCGCATCGACCGTGACCGAGGCGGAAGCCGCCGCGCAGTTGCAGGCGTTCCTCGCGCAGTACGTGTCGCCCGGCAAGTCGCCGATGTGCGGCAACTCGATTTGCCAGGACCGCCGCTTCATGGCGCGCTGGATGCCGGAATTCGAGCGATTCTTCCACTACCGTAACCTCGACGTCAGCACGCTCAAGGAGCTGTGCCGCCGCTGGCAGCCGGCCATCTACAAGGGTTTCCAGAAGCGGGCGATGCACACGGCGCTCGCGGACATCCACGAGTCGATCGACGAGCTGAAGTACTACCGCGAGCATTTCCTGATTCCGGCCGCGTCGGTGTCGGCAGGCGAGTCCGCGCCGGCCGCCTGAGCGGGCCGGCACGCGCGCCGCGCTCGGCCAACGCTCAGCGCCGCGCGCTTTTCGGCCGGAACGCCGCGACCACCGCGGCGTCGGTCTCGATATACGGGCCGCCGATCAGGTCGATGCAGTACGGCACCGCGGCGAAGATGCCGGGCACGGTCGACTTGCCGTCGGCATCGCGCAGCCCTTCGAGCGTTTCCCGGATCGACTTCGGCTGGCCGGGCAGGTTGATGATCAGCGCCGCATGGTCGGCCGTTTCGCGGATCACCGCGACCTGCCGTGACAGGATCGCGGTCGGCACGAAATTCAGGCTGATCTGCCGCATCTGTTCGCCGAATCCCGGCATTTCCTTCGTCGCCACGGCCAGCGTGGCCTCGGGCGTCACGTCGCGGCGCGCGGGGCCGGTGCCGCCCGTCGTCAGCACGAGGTCGCAGCCGGCGACGTCGACGAGTTCGGTCAGCGTGGCCGAGATCGTCGGCGCGTCGTCCTGGATCAGGCGCGTTTCGGCGCGCCACGGCGAAACCAGCGTGCCGGCGAGCCATTCCTGCAGCGCCGGAATGCCCTTGTCTTCGTAGACCCCCGTACTCGCGCGGTCGCTGATCGACACGAGGCCGACCACGAGCTCGTCCGGATGGTTACGCTTCGTCGTCATGGTCGTCTCCGGCGTCGTCGGCCGCTTCGTCGTCGCTGTCGGACGCGCCGCCTGCGGCCTTGATCCACTGGAACAGCTCGCGGAAATAGCGCGGCGGCTTGCCTTGCTGCGCTTCCTTGCGCGCGTTGCGGATCAGCGTGCGGCCTTCCTGGATGTCGGCGTCGGGGTGCTGGCGCAGGAATTCGGTCAGCGCGTCGTCGCTCGCGAGCAGTTGCTCGCGCGTGCGCTCGATCCAGTGCAGGCGGGCGGTGGCGGCCTTGTTCACGCCGCGTTGCGCGTCGAGCGCGGTGCGCAGCGCGGCCGTTTCGTCGTCGGTCAGCGAGCGCATCACGCGGCCGACGTACTGAAGCTGGCGGCGCTTGCCTTCGTGATCGGTGATCCGGCGGGCCTCGCGCACGGCGTCCCCGAGACTTTCGGGCATCGGCATGCGCTTCAGTGCGTCTTTCGGCAGGTCGACGAGCGCCTGACCGAGCACCTGCAGCTCGTGCATTTCGCGCTTCAACTGGGATTTGCTGGGGCGATCGTAGCCGTTGTCGTCTTCTTCGGCGACAGGCTCGATCGGCTGGATTCGGGTTTTGCGTGTCATGGGCGGCATTGTATCGCGGCGCGGACACCCCAAGCTTGTCTGTGTCCGGCCCCGGACCTTGCTATGATCGCGGGATACGCAACATTTTGACCATGCGGGCGCCCGCCCGCCACCGGATACCAAGACGATGGCAGCCAATCTCGACGTACAAGCGCGCTATTTCCCGCACACGCAGGACCAGCTCAAGGAAATCGCGTCGGACATCCTTCGCCATGCGAAGGCGCTCGGCGCGACCGACGCCGCGACCGAAATCTCCGAGGGCGACGGCCTGTCGGTGTCGGTGCGCCGCGGCGAAGTCGAAACGATCGAGCACAACCGCGACAAGATGGTCGGCGTCACCGTGTTCATCGGCAAGAAGCGCGGCAACGCGAGCACGTCGGACTTCTCGCCGGCCGCGATCAAGGATACCGTCGCCGCCGCGTACAACATCGCGCGCTTCACGGCCGAGGACGAAGCGGCCGGCCTCGCCGAGGCCGAGCTGCTCGAAACCGACCCGCGCGACCTCGATCTGTACCACCCGTGGGCGCTGAGCGCCGACGAGGCCGTCGAGCTCGCCCGCCGCGCGGAAGATGCCGCGTTCGCGGTCAGCCCGCAGATCCGCAATTCGGAAGGCGCG
>NZ_BCPP01000068.1:0-13464 GCF_016586125.1 Burkholderia sp. E168m23 | reverse complement strand
TCTGCACGTCGTGCACGTGCGACTCGCGCATGCCCGCCGCCGGTGATCTGGACGAATTCGGCCTTCTCGTGCAGCTCGTCGATCGTCTTGCAGCCGCAGTAGCCCATGCTCGCGCGCACGCCGCCGACCAGCTGGAACAGGATCGCGTTGACCGAACCCTTGTACGCGACACGGCCTTCGATGCCTTCCGGCACGAGCTTGTCGATGTTCGCCGAGTTGTCCTGGAAGTAGCGGTCAGCCGCGCCATCCTTCATCGCACCGACCGAACCCATGCCGCGATACGACTTGTACTGGCGGCCCTGGTACAGGAACACGTCGCCCGGCGCCTCTTCGGTGCCTGCGAACATGCTGCCCATCATCACCGCATTCGCGCCGGCCGCGAGGGCCTTCGACACGTCGCCCGAGAAGCGCACGCCGCCGTCCGCGATGCACGGCACGCCGGTGCCCTTCAGCGCTTCCGACACGTTCGCGATCGCGCTGATCTGCGGCACGCCGACACCCGCGACGATCCGCGTCGTGCAGATCGAACCCGGGCCGATACCGACCTTGACCGCGTCCGCGCCGTATTCGATCAGCGCCTTCGCGGCGGCGGCCGTCGCGATGTTGCCGCCGATCACCTCGACGTGCGGGAAGTTCTGCTTGACCCAGCGCACGCGCTCGAGCACGCCCTTGCTGTGACCGTGCGCGGTATCGACGACGATCACGTCGACGCCGGCCTGCACCAGCAGCTCGACACGCTCTTCGTTGTCCGGACCGACGCCGACCGCCGCGCCTGCGCGCAGCTTGCCGTGTTCGTCCTTGCACGCGTCCGGGTGCTCGGTCTGCTTCGTGATGTCCTTGACGGTCATCAGGCCGCGCAGTTCAAACGCGTCGTTGACGACCAGCACGCGCTCGAGGCGGTGGCTGTGCATCAGCGCCTTCGCTTCGGCGAGCGGCGTGCCTTCCTTGACCGTGACGAGGCGCTCGCGCGGCGTCATGATCGACTTGACCGGCTCGTCGAGGCGCGTTTCGAAACGCAGGTCGCGGTTCGTGACGATGCCGACGAGCTGCGGGCCTTCGACGACCGGGAAACCCGAAATGCCATGCTGGCGCGACAGCGCGATCACGTCGCGCACCTTCATTTGCGGGGGCACCGTGATCGGATCGCGGACGACGCCCGACTCGAAACGCTTGACCTTCGCGACTTCGCGGGCCTGTTCGGCCGGCGTGAGGTTCTTGTGGACGATACCGACGCCACCCTGCTGGGCCATCGCGATCGCGAGGCGACCTTCGGTGACCGTGTCCATCGCGGCGGACACGAGCGGCATGTTCAAGGAGATGTTGCGGGTCAGCTTGGTCTTGAGGCTGGTGTCGCGCGGGAGAACGTCGGAGAAGGCGGGAACGAGGAGCACGTCATCGAAAGTGAGTGCTTTTTGGATCAGACGCATGGCAAATCCTATGGGCGCAAAAGCGAATTATACGCGAAGCGCCGTGAATTTTCACAACACGAACAACGGCTTAGCCGGTTTCGGCCGTTCGGGGGCCGAATCGTTCGGATCGCCGTTCGGTTCGTTTTCGATCGTCTTTCGTTTCACCGCCGCATCGAGCCATTCGCGCAACCGGCGGCCGGCGGCATGTGCCCGTGTCGCGGCGGGGCCACACGGCCGCGACGGCGGCGGCCGCGCGCACGGCCCGGCGACCCGCCGAAGCGGCTTGCCAGCCCTGCTTCACGCCAGCCCGGCGGCACGGGCGATCATCGCCATGCCGCCCGCCGCCACCCCGCAACCGACGGTCCGCGCGAAGCGCCCGCCGGCCGGCACAACACGTTCGGCTGCGATCGCGACCGTCACGGCGGCCATCACGCGCAGATCCATCATGCCGGCCGCCAATGCGACCACCATCAGGTTCCCGCAACACGCGCCGCACCTGATCGCGGCGCGCATGCCGTACCGCCATGCCGTAACGGCCGCCGCCCGTGGCCGATGCACGTCGTGCGCCTCCGCATGCCGGCAGCACGCGAGCCGGCGCGCCTTCCACCCGGAGAATTGCAACGCGCCCGCGGCCAGCACGACGGCGCCGGACACGAACGGCATCGCCCGGGCGAGCGCCGGCAGACGGGCGGCGGCCGTCGTCATTACGGCGCCGGCCGGAAACACGAGCGCGCCGAGCGCCATCCAGACCGAGAAATATCCCGCCCCCGCGACGACGACGAGCCAGGCCGACCGCGCTGCCGCCTGCGGGCCGATACGCCGCCGGTAATGCCAGAGCTGCGGCGCGAGCACGGGCAGCATCATCGTCACCGTCATCGCGCCCCACATTCCGGCGAACGTCGCGAATGCGCGCCCGCCGCCTCGCCCGCACGGCCGCAGCCAGGCGGCCGAGGCCATCCAGCCGCCTGGCATCGGTACGCCGCCCATCGCGGCCATCGACGCATGCTGCGCCAGCGTCGCCACCACGGCGACCGCGAACACGGCCGCGACCGCCACGCCGAATGCCCGCGGATCGAGGGCCGTCTCGCCGGTTATCGGCCCGGCTTTCGCCCCGGTCGTCGTTCGTGTCATCGCGTGCTCCCGCCCGTGGCCACCGCGCTCAGCCGCGCGCGTACTCGTCGTGACGGCGCCACCACGGGCCGGCCTCGTTGCGTCCGCGCGGCGCGCGATCGAGCCACTGGTACATCCCCCACAGCCCGTCGAGGCCGCGCGCGTAGGTCGAATACGTGTGATAGACGGCGCCGTCCTCGCGCACGAACGCGCTCATCCCCGGCCGGTCGAGCGAATACGTGCGCGCGTCGGTGCCGCAGGTGGCCGCAAACTGCACGACGGGCGCCGGCGGCGGATCCATGTCCATCGCATGGCCGGCCCGCGCATAGTTGTATTCGACGTCGCCCGCGCGCTGCTGCGTTTCGGTGAACGACACGTTGAAGTCGAAGTTGAAATCGCTGCCGACCGACGACGCCCACGGGAACGTCCACCCCATCCGCTGCCGGTACGCGAGCAGTTTCGCGAGCGGCGCGCGCGACACGGCCGCGAGCGTCACGTCGTGATGCGCCAGATGCACGGCAAAACCGTCGAAGCCGTCGGCGAGCGCCGAGCACGACGGGCAGCCCGCCTTGTAGTCGGGGCCGAACATGAAGTGATAGACGAGCAATTGCGAACGGCCGCGAAACAGGTCGTCGAGCGTCGCCTGCCCTTCCTCGGTATCGAACCGGTAGGTCTTGTCGACGCGCACCCACGGCAGCGCCTGGCGCCGCCGCGCGAGTTCGTCGCTTTGCCGCGTCAGCGCCTTTTCCGCGTCGAGCAGCGCGCGGCGTTCGGCCAGCCATTCGTCGCGGGTTCCGGTGAGATGGGTCGTCATTGCGGGTTCCTCCTTCCGATGGGTATCCGGGCACGGCGTCCGAGGCCGTGTGCGTGGTGCTAGATTAGTGGCGGGCATCGGACCGGAGGGAGTGACAAGTGTGTCGGGATTCGGATGGATTCGCTGATCACGGCGGCCGCGCGCGCGCTCGCGACCGGTGACGCGCTCGGCGCGCTGAACCGCGTCGCGCTGCGCGACGATGCGCCGGCGCTCGCGCTGCGCGGCATCGCGCTGGCGCAGCTCGGCGATTTCGACCGGGCGCGCGCGCTCGTGCGCGCCGCCGCACGCGCATTCGGTGCGAAGGAAACGGTCGCACGGGCGCGCTGCGTCGTCGCGGAAGCCGAGATCGCGCTCGCGTCGCGCGACCTGCGCTGGCCGACGCGCGCGCTCGACGCGGCCTGCGCGACGCTCGACACGCACGGCGACCGCGCGAACGCCGCGCATGCCCGCTATCTCGGCGTGCGCCGGTTGCTGCTGATCGGTCAGCTCGACGAGGCCGAACGGCTGCTTGCATATCTCGATCCCGTGCCGCTACCGCCCGCGTCACGCGCCACCCATGAATTGATCGCGGCCGGCATCGCGATGCGCCGCCTCCGCACGCACGCGGCCCGTACGGCACTCGACCGTGCGCGGACAGCCGCCCGCGCCGCCGGCATCGCCGCGCTGACGGCCGAGGTCGATACCGCGGCGCGCGTGCTCGACGCACCGGCCGCCCGGCTCATCGCACGCGGCACGTCGCGGCTCGTACCGCTCGACGAAGTGGAGACGCTGTTCGAGTCGAATGCGCTCGTCGTCGACGCGTGCCGCCACACGGTGCGCGATGCGCGCACGACCGTGTCGCTCGCGCGGCGTCCGGTGCTCTTCGTGCTCGCCCGTGCGCTGGGCGAAGCGTGGCCGGCCGACGTATCGAGAAACGCGCTCGTCGCCGCCGCGTTCCGTGCGAAACAAGCCGACGAATCGCATCGTGCGCGGCTGCGTGTCGAGATCGGCCGGCTGCGTGCGGTGCTGCGCCCGCTCGCGAACGTCGTCGCGACGCCGCGCGGCTTCGCGCTCGAACCGCTCGGCGTGCGCGAAACCGTCGTCCTCGCGCGTCCGGTCGACGATCGCCATGCGGCCGTGCTCGCGCTCCTCGCCGACGGCGAAGCGTGGTCGAGCTCCGCGCTGGCGCTCGCGCTCGGCGCCAGCCAGCGCACCGTGCAGCGTGCGCTGGATGCGCTCGCCGAAACCGGCAAGGTGCAGGCGCTCGGCCGCGGACGCGCGCGCCGCTGGCTGACGCCGCCGCTGCCCGGATTCGCGACGACCTTGTTACTCCCGGTTGCGCTGCCGGGCGATTAGGATGGCCCCATCGAACGACGAGGTGACAAACATGAAACGCTCCACCGCAGAGATCCTTCACGAGTACGGCCCGTTTCCGGGCGTCGACGGCGTGCACGGCGTCACGTTCGACGGGCAGCACGTGTGGTACGCGTCCGGCGACAAGCTGAATGCGCTCGATCCCGAGCGCGGCACGACCGTCCGCTCGCTCGACGTCGCCGCGCACGCGGGCACCGCGTTCGACGGCCGCCACCTGTTCCAGATCGTCGAGGACCGCATCGAGAAGATCGACCCCGAATCGGGTCGCGTGCTCGCGACGATCCCGGCGCCCGGCGGCGGCGCCGATTCGGGGCTCGCGTGGGCGGAAGGCACGCTGTGGGTCGGCCAGTACAGCGAACGCAAGATTCATCAGGTGGATCCGCAGTCGGGCGCCGTGCTGCGCACGATCGAATCGAACCGCTTCGTCACCGGCGTGACGTGGGTCGACGGCGAGCTGTGGCACGGCACGTGGGAAGCCGACCAGAGCGACCTGCGACGCATCGATCCGCACACGGGCGAGGTGCTCGAGCAGATCGACATGCCGGCCGGCGTCGGCGTGTCGGGGCTCGAATCCGACGGCCACGACCGCTTCTACTGCGGCGGCGGCAACAGCGGCAAGCTGCGTGCCGTGCGCCGCCCGGTGCGCACGCGTACCGCCACCGACGGCACGGACGTGATACCCGATCCGGCAGACGGCTGATCCACCGCGTGCCCACGCTGCCCGAACGCACCGCCGTGCCCCCGAGTGCAGGAATGAACAAGACGCCGCCACGACGGCATCGCTAAGATGCGCGCACTTCAGTCATTCGTTCGGAGCGGTCGATGCAGCGCGGCGTGGTGTACGGTGTCCTGGCAGGCGCCCTGTGGGGCATGGTGTTTCTCGTTCCGCGGCTGCTGACCGATTTCTCGCCGCTGCTGCTGAGCGCCGGCCGCTATACGATGTACGGCCTCGTGTCGCTGGCGGCCGCACTGCCGGTCGCCCGCTCGCTGCTCGTGCGCTTGACCCGCGAGGATCTGGTCGCGCTGGTGAGGCTCGCCGTCATCGGCAACGTCGCGTACTACATGCTGCTGTCCGGCGCCGTGCACCTGATCGGCATCGCGCCCAGTTCGCTGATCGTCGGCGTGCTGCCCGTGTCCGTCACGCTCGCGGGCCTCGGCGACCGTGGCGCCATGCCGCTGCGGCGGCTCGCCGCTCCGCTCGCGCTGGTGATCGCGGGTATCGTCTGCATCAACGTCGACCTGTTTACATCCGAAGCCGCGCACGCCACGACGCTCGCCCAGAAGCTCGCGGGCATCGCCTGCGCGGCGGGCGCGCTCGCGAGCTGGACCTGGTATGCGGTGGCGAACACACGCTACCTGCAGCGCCATCACCACTTCGGCGGCAACGAATGGTCGGTGCTGTGGGGTGTCGTGACGGGGTTGATCGGCGGGCTCTGCTGGATGGCGATCCTCGCGCTGCCGGCCGGCACGGTGCAGGCGGCCGTCCCCGCATCGCGGTGGCAGTTGTTCTGGCTGCTGAACCTCGTGCTCGCGATCGGCGCGTCGTGGCTCGGCAACGGGCTGTGGAATGCCGCGTCGAAGCGGCTGCCGCTCACGCTGTCGGGCCAGCTGATCGTGTTCGAAACCGTGTTCGCGATGCTGTATGCGTTCGTGTATGACCAGCGGATGCCGCACGCGCTCGAGATCGCCGCGCTCGTGCTGCTGCTCGCCGGCGTATACGGCTCGGTGCGGCGGCACGGCGACACGCCGGGCAGCGCATCGACAAACGCAAACGCCGCGGCCCATTGAGCGCCGCGGCGTTTGATCAGATCAATCGGAACGAAAAGCGCGTCAGCGCGCGTCCTTGTTCATCCACTTGCGGCCCTCGATCGAGCCGGCGCGGCGGGACTTGTCGACGCGCCGCTGGCGCGCGAGCTTCGGATCGACGATCAGCGGACGGTAAATCTCGACGCGGTCGTGATCGACGAGCGGCGCATCGAGCGGTGCGAGCTTGCCGTACACGCCTGTCTTTGCGTGTGCGAGATCGATCTCCGGATGCAGCGCGAGCACGCCGCTCGCGTCGATGGCCGAGCGCACGGTCGCCCCGTCGGGCAGCGACAGCGGAATCAGCGTCTGGCGGTCCGGCAGCGCGTAGCAGACTTCGATCGACAGCATCGCGTCACCCCTTCCCGTAGCGCTGGTCCGCACGCTTCACGAACGAATCGACGAACGTGTTCGCGATGTGGCTGAACACCGGCCCGATGATCTTCTCGAGCAGGATGCTCGAAAACTCGTAGTGCAGCGCGAATTCGATCTTGCACGCATCGGCGCGCAGCGGGATGAAACGCCACGAACCCGTGAACTTCTTGAACGGCCCGTCCGCGAACTCCATGTCGATCCGGGTCGGACGCTGCTGCGTGTTGCGGGTCGCGAAATGCTGCTTGATACCCTTGAAGTTGATGTCGATGCGCGCTTCCATCCCGCTCTCGTCCTGACGGCGAACCTCGACACCGCCGCACCAGGGCAGGAAATTGGGGTAGTCGGCCACGTCGGTGACGAGGTCGAACATCTGTTCCGCCGAATGACGGATCAATACGGTTTTCTGGACATCTGCCATAAATCGCGCGGCATCGCTTAAAGTGGGAACGCCAAGCCGGGCGATACGCGCCCCGCTTTGCTAAAATCGTGATTTTAAACGAGTTGGCCCGATCCTTTCATGAGCATCATCGACAACAGGAAAGCGCACTTCGATTATCACATCGAGGAACGCTACGAGGCGGGGCTCGTGCTGGAGGGCTGGGAAGTCAAGGCGCTGCGCGCCGGACGCGGCCAGATCAAGGAAGGCTACGTCGTGGTGAAGAACGCCGAGATCTTCCTGATCGGGACCCATATCAGCCCGCTGCCCGAAGCCTCGACGCACATCAAGCCCGACCCGGTTCGCACGCGCAAGCTGCTGCTGCACCGCGAGGAAATCAAGAAGCTGATCGGCAAGGTCGAGCAGCGCGGCTACACGCTCGTGCCGCTTAACTTCCACTACAAGGGCGGTCGCGTGAAATGCGACATCGCGCTCGCGAAGGGCAAGAAGCTGCACGACAAGCGCGAAACCGAGAAGAAGCGCGACTGGGAACGCGAGAAGGCACGCATCATGCGCGCCGGCACCTGACACACACGGCGTTCATCGCAAACGACACGGCCCGCTCGAAGCGGGCCGTGTCGCTTTGGACTGCCTGAATCGCGCCGGCCGGTCGCGGCTGCGCGACGATTCGCCGCAGGACGATACGCACGCGGCAGCTGCGTGCGCATCGATGTCGGGCTCAGCTCTTCGCGCCGGCCCCCACGCCCGCGCTCTTGACGATCGTCAGCGCCGACGAGATCGCGGTACCGAGATCCGACAGGTTCGACGGCACGATCAGCGTATTGCCCTGCTTCGCGAGATTCGCGAACGCACCGACATACTGCTCGGCGACCTTCAGGTTCACCGCGTCCATCCCGCCTTGCGACTGGATCGCGCTCGCGATTTTCTGGATCGCCTGCGCGTTCGCCTCGGCCACCGCCAGAATCGCGGCGGCTTCGCCCTGCGCCTGGTTGATCGCGGCCTGCCGCTCGCCTTCCGACTTCTGGATCGCGGCTTCGCGCGCCCCCGACGCGAGGTTGATCTGCTCCTGCTTGCGGCCTTCGGATGCGGCGATCAGCGCACGCTTTTCGCGCTCCGCGGTGATCTGCGCCTGCATCGCATGCAGGATCTCCTTCGGCGGCGTCAGGTCCTTGATCTCGTAGCGCAGCACTTTCACGCCCCAGTTCGCCGCGGCGTCGTCGAGCGCCGACACGATGCTGTGGTTGATGAAATCGCGCTCCTCGAAGGTCTTGTCGAGCTCGAGCTTGCCGATCACCGAGCGCAGCATCGTCTGCGACAGCTGCGTGATCGCGAGCACGAAGTTGCTCGACCCGTACGACGCCTTCATCGGGTCCATCACCTGGAAATACAGCACGCCGTCGACCTGCAACTGCGTGTTGTCGCGCGTGATACAGACCTGACTCGGCACGTCGAGCGGAATTTCCTTCAGCACGTGCCGGTACGCGATGCGATCGACGAACGGCAGCACGATATTGAGACCGGGCGACAGCGTCGCGTGGTAGCGCCCGAAGCGCTCGAGCACCCATGCATGCTGCTGCGGCACGATCTTCACCGTCTTCGACACGATCACGATCGCGATGACGAGCAGGACAACCCAGATGATCAGCGAATCCATGAAGCATTTCCTCCTTGTTGTTGTATCAGCGGACGATCAGCCCGCGGGTTTCGCCACGACCACGAGGCAATTGCCGCGCACGGCGCTCACCTGGTACACGCGCGCATCGTCGCGCTCGCCGTGCGCGAGTTCGACGTCCCAGTCGGCACCGCGATACTGCACGCGCGCGCGGCCGTCACGCCACGCGTCGACCGTGACGGTCGAGCCGATATCGAGATTGACGTCGGGATTCGTCGACGTGTCGCGCTTCTGCTTGCGGCCGAGCCCCGAACGGCGCAGCACGATCATCGCGACGATCGCGACCGCGGCCGCCGCGCCGAACTGCACGTGCGGCGCGAAACCGGCCAGTTGCAACAACCCGCCGGCGAGAAAGCCGAGCGCGATCATCAACAGATAGAACGTGCCGGTCAGCAATTCGGCCACGACCAGCACGCCGACCCCGACCCACCAGAACAGATGCCCCGACATCATTGTGGTCTCCAGAAAAACGTCCCCGATGCTCACTATATTCGCTGCGCTCGCGGCTGTGCGAAGCGGTCGGTACTCTTGGACAGCCCGGCGAGTACCGAAGGAAAACGACCCCCACGCTCACTGCGCTCGCTGCCCCCCGCGGGGGCGGTCGGCACTCTTGGGGCGGCCCGGCGAGTACCGACGAAAAAAACACCCCGGCGCTTACCGGGGTGTTTATAGCACGAACCTTGCATTTTGCCTTCAACGAAAGTGCGGCGGACCGCCCTTTCGTCGAAGTTGCATCACGACTCGTTACTTGCGGTTGGCGGCGAGCGCCTGCCACGTATCGATGATCGTGTCGGGGTTCAGCGAGATCGACACGATGCCTTCGTCCGTCAGCCATTGCGCGAAGTCCGGGTGATCGGACGGGCCCTGGCCGCAGATCCCGACGTACTTGCCCATCTTGCGGCACGTATCGATCGCACGCTTCAGCAGGAACTTGACGGCCGGGTCGCGCTCGTCGAAGTCGACTGCCAGCAGTTCCATGCCCGAATCGCGGTCGAGGCCGAGCGTGAGCTGCGTGAGGTCGTTCGAGCCGATCGAGAAACCGTCGAAGTGTTCCAGGAACTCTTCGGCGAGGATCGCGTTGGTCGGGACTTCGCACATCATCACAAGGCGCAGGCCGTTTTCGCCACGCTTCAGGCCGAACTTCTCGAGCAGGCCGACCACGCGCTCCGCCTGCTTCACGGTCCGCACGAACGGCACCATGATCTCGACGTTGGTCAGGCCCATCTCGTCACGCACGCGCTTCAGTGCACGGCATTCCATCTCGAACGCCTGCGCGAAGTCCTCGGCGATGTAGCGCGACGCGCCGCGGAAGCCCAGCATCGGGTTTTCCTCGTCCGGCTCGTAACGCGAACCGCCGATCAGCTTCTTGTACTCGTTCGACTTGAAGTCGGACAGACGCACGATCACCGGCTTCGGATAGAACGCCGCCGCGATCGTCGCGACGCCTTCCGTCAGCTTGTCGACGTAGAACTGACGCGGCGACGCGTGGCCGCGCGCCACGCTCTCGACCGCCTTCTTCAAGTCCTGGTCGATGTTCGGGTACTCGAGAATCGCCTTCGGGTGAACGCCGATGTTGTTGTTGATGATGAACTCGAGACGCGCGAGACCCACGCCGCCGTTCGGCAGTTGCGAGAAGTCGAACGCGAGCTGCGGGTTGCCGACGTTCATCATGATCTTGACCGGGATTTCCGGCAGCTCGCCGCGCTGCACTTCCGTGACTTCCGTCTCGAGCAGCCCGTCGTAGATCTTGCCTTCGTCGCCTTCCGCGCACGACACGGTGACGAGCGCGCCGTCCTTCAGGATGTCGGTCGCATCGCCGCAGCCGACGACGGCCGGCACGCCGAGTTCACGCGCGATGATCGCCGCGTGGCAGGTACGGCCGCCACGGTTCGTGACGATCGCCGCCGCGCGCTTCATCACCGGCTCCCAGTTCGGGTCGGTCATGTCGGCCACCAGCACGTCGCCCGGCTGCACGCGTTCCATTTCCGACGGATCCTGGATCACGCGCACGGGGCCCGCGCCGATCTTCTGGCCGATCGCACGACCCGTCGCGAGCACCTGCGACTGACCCTTCAGCTTGAAGCGCTGCTCTGCCTTGCCGGATGCCTGGCTCTTCACCGTTTCCGGACGTGCCTGCAGGATGAAGATCTTGCCGTCGCGGCCGTCCTTGCCCCACTCGATGTCCATCGGACGCTGATAGTGCTTCTCGATGATGACCGCGTACTTCGCCAGCTCGATCACGTCCTCATCCGTGATCGAGTAGCGGTTGCGCTGCTCGTGCGGCACGTCGACCGTCTTCACGCGGCCCGGCTCGCCCGGCTGCGTGAATTCCATCTTGATCAGCTTCGAGCCGATCGAGCGGCGGATGATCGGGTACTTGTCCTGCGCGAGCGTCGTCTTGAACACGTAGAACTCGTCCGGGTTCACCGCGCCCTGCACGACGGTTTCGCCCAGGCCGTAGCTCGACGTGATGAACACGGCGTCCTTGAAACCCGATTCGGTGTCGATCGTGAACATCACGCCGGCGGCGCCGACGTCCGAGCGGACCATGCGCTGCACACCGGCAGACAGCGCGACTTCGGCGTGCGTGAAGCCCTTGTGCACGCGGTACGAGATCGCGCGGTCGTTGTACAGCGACGCGAACACGTGCTTCATGCGGTCGAGCACGTCGTCGATGCCGACGACGTTCAGATACGACTCCTGCTGGCCGGCGAACGAGGCGTCGGGCAGATCTTCCGCGGTCGCGGACGAGCGCACCGCGAACGACAGCTCGCTCGGCGAGCCGTTCTTCAGCACTTCGAACTGCGCGCGGATTTCCTGCTCGAGGCGCGGCTGCAGCGGTGCGTCGACGATCCATTTACGGATTTCGGCACCGGCTTCGGCGAGCGCCTTCACGTCGTCGATGTCGAGCGACTCGAGACGCTTGGCGATGCGATCGGTGAGGTCGTTGTGCTTGAGGAAATCGCGGAATGCGAGCGCGGTCGTGGCGAAACCGGTGGGTACGCGAACGCCTGCTTCGGAAAGCTGGCTGATCATCTCGCCGAGCGACGCATTCTTGCCGCCCACGATTTCCACATCGGTCATCCGCAACTGCTCGAACGGAATTACATACGCCTGGTCCTTTGCGACGTTTGCTGCGTTAGTCATACAAGCCCCTAAGTGTGAAAAAAATGCTCGATCGCGCAAGTGGGCTCGAACACGGGCGCTTGCAAAAAGGCGCGGCGCGTCTTGCGCAACCTGTTAGATAAACACTCGCAGCGGCGGAAATCTTCCGACCCGATTTGCAAAAATCCCGGCAGAAGGGCGATATTTTCAGACAAATCGCCAGACTTGCCGGGAGTTCCGGAATCGCGCGGCCCAGCCACGGGGCGCCGTTCGCGCCCTGCCCCCGCAATTGCTTATCCAACAGGTTGCCGCTATTCTACCGTGCCGGCTGCCGGATGTGGCGCGACCTTGTCACTGGGTCTGGAGGCTCGCCTCCAGCCGCCCGCGCAACTGCCCTTCACGCTCGACGTCCAGATTCATGCTGCCTACCGTATTCATCGTCTCCGACGGCACCGGGATCACTGCCGAAACCTTCGCGCACTCGATCCTCTCCCAGTTCGACCAGAAATTCCGTCTCGTGCGCGTGCCGTTCGTCGACTCGCTCGACAAGGCCTATGCGACCGTCGAAAAGATCAACGAGGCCGCCGTGCACGACGGCCGTCGCGCGATCGTGTTCACGACGCTCGTCGACAGCGAGTCGAACGACATCGTCAAACGCTCGAACGCGCTCGTGCTCGACATGTTCCAGCGCTTCGTCGAACCGCTCGAGCAGGAACTCGAGCTCAAGTCGAGCCACGCGATGGGCCGCGGCCACCAGAACGCGGACACCGAGGAATACAAGACGCGGATCGAGGCGATCAACTTCTCGCTCGCGCACGACGACGGCCAGTCGAATCGCAACCTGTCGGAGGCCGACGTGATCCTCGTCGGCGTGTCGCGCAGCGGCAAGACGCCGACGAGCCTGTATCTCGCGATGCAGTACGGCGTGAAGGCGGCCAACTATCCGCTGATTCCAGAAGACTTCGAACGCGGCAAGCTGCCGTCGGCGCTGGCGCCGTACAGCGAGAAGCTGTTCGGGCTGTCGATCGACCCGCAGCGCCTGTCGGAGATCCGCAACGAGCGCCGGCCGGGCAGCAAGTACGCGGCACCCGAGAACTGCCGTTACGAGATCAACGAGGCCGAAGCGATGATGCGCCGCGAAGGGATCAAATGGCTATCGTCGACGCACAAGTCGATCGAGGAAATCGCGACGACGATCCTGCAGGAAATCCGGCTCGACCGGCAGTCGTACTGAGCGCGGAAGCGCTGGCGGCCGTCAGGCCGTCGCCGAAAGCAACAAGGCCGCGTCAAACGCGGCCTTGTTTCGTTTTACGGCACATGCACCGCGTGCGGCGTCACGCCGGCCGCTGCTGCCGTACCTGCTCGAACAGGCACACTGCCGCCGCCGCCGCGACGTTCAGCGACTCCATCCCGCCCGGCTGCGGAA
>NZ_BCPP01000067.1:0-13463 GCF_016586125.1 Burkholderia sp. E168m23 | reverse complement strand
CTGTTCGGTGCGTTCTACTACCTGCGCATCGTGAAGCTGATGTACTTCGATGCCCCGCAGGATTCGACGCCGATCTCGGGCGATTTCTGCAAGCGCACGATCCTCGTGCTGAACGGCCTGGCGGTCGTCGTGCTCGGCCTGATCCCGAGCCCGCTGCTGACTGCCTGCCTGCAGGCAATCCGTCACACGCTGCCGCTGTAATGTCGGCAGCCGGCTGGTTCATCGTGCTGTTGGCGCTCGTCTGCGCCAACCTGCCGTTCCTGAACCAACGCCTCTTCGCCGTCGTGCCGTTCGGCGCGACCAAGAAGAACGCGTGGGTGCGGATCGGCGAGCTGATCGTGCTGTACTTCGTCGTCGGCGCGCTCGGCTTCTGGCTCGAGTCGCGCGCCGGCAACCGCTTCGAACAGGGCTGGCAGTTTTACGCGATCACGTTCAGTCTCTTCGTCGTGTTCGCGTTTCCCGGCTTCACGTTCCAGTATCTCGTCAAACGACGCTGACGGCTTCGGCCGTCCGTCGTGCTCATTCAGGAGCCGCCGATGGCCGAACTACCCAATCACGACGCCGCACTGACCGAAACCTGCCTCGAGAGCGAGGCGATCTTCGAAGGCGCGTTCCTCAAGCTCAAGCGCGACACCGTCCGTCTGCCGGACGGCAAGAAGGCCACGCGCGAATACGTCCAGCACCCGGGTGCGGTGATGGTGATCCCGCTGTTCGACGACGGCCGCGTGCTGATGGAAAGCCAGTTCCGCTATCCGATCGGCAAGGTGATGGCCGAATTCCCGGCCGGCAAGCTCGACCCGAACGAAGGCGCGCTCGCGTGCGCGGTGCGCGAACTGCGCGAGGAAACCGGCTACACGGCGCGCGAGTACGTGTTCCTGGCCCGCATCCACCCGATCATTTCCTATTCGACCGAATTCATCGACCTGTACCTCGCGCGCGGGCTCACGGCCGGCGAGCGCAAGCTCGACGAAGGCGAATTCCTCGAAACCTTCACCGCGACGCTGGCAGATCTGCAGGAATGGGTGCGCACGGGCCAGATCTCCGACGTGAAGACGATCATTGGCACGATGTGGCTCGACAAGGTGCTGTCCGGCACGTGGCCGCTCGGGCCGGTCGTCACGCCCTGAGCACGGCGTCAGCGGCGGCCGGGGCACCGCGTTACAATCCCGTGATGTGGCGCATTCGCGCCGCGTGATCGCGATTTAGCACGATCGTTCACAAAACCGCTTTTTGCGCTACACTCGTCACACGCCCTGATTCAGCATGAAGGTCCTCGATTTACAGTGCCCGCACGGTCATCGGTTCGAAGGCTGGTTCGCTTCCGCCGATGAATTCGAAGCGCAGTTGTCCCGCAAGCTGGTCGAATGTCCGGTGTGCGGGACCACCGAGGTCAACCGTCTGCCGTCGGCGCCGCGCCTGAACCTGTCGGGCGCGACGCAGGCGCAGCCGGCCGATCCGCGTGCGCTGCAGGCGCAGGTGATGCGCGCGCTGCGCGAGGTGCTGGAGAAGACCGAGAACGTGGGCGAGCGCTTCGCCGAGGAAGCGCGGCGCATCCATTACAACGAGGCGCCCGCACGCAGCATTCGCGGCGTCACGACGCCAGAGGATGCGCAGTCCTTGGTCGAAGAAGGCATCGACGTGATGCCGCTGCCGATTCCAGCCGCGCTGAAAGAACCGCTGCAATGACGTACGCAGTGTGTCCTGGCCGGCCCGGACGGTCGCGGACAGGAGACACTGCGCATGGATCTGGATTATTCCCCCGCCGACGACGCGTTCCGCGTTGACGTCCGCGCCTGGCTCGAGGCCAACCTGCCTCACGCACTGCGCGCCAAGGTACTCGATCACAAGCGACTCGACCGCGAGGATTTCGCGAGCTGGCACCGGATTCTGGGCCAGCGCGGCTGGTCCGCACCCGCGTGGCCGGTCGAATATGGCGGCCCGGGCTGGAACGCGACGCAGCGGCACATCTGGGACGAGGAGTGCGCGCGGATCGGTGCGCCGACCGTGCTGCCGTTCGGGGTGTCGATGGTCGCGCCGGTCCTGATGAAATACGGCAGCGATGCGCAGAAGCGCCACTATCTGCCGCGTATTCTCGACGGCTCGGACTGGTGGTGCCAGGGTTATTCGGAGCCGGGTTCCGGGTCCGACCTCGCGTCGCTGCGCACGCGCGCCGAGCGCCACGGCGATCACTACGTCGTCAACGGCCAGAAGACCTGGACCACGCTCGGCCAGTACGCCGACATGATGTTCTGCCTCGTGCGCACCGATCCGGCCGCGAAGAAGCAGGAGGGCATCTCGTTCCTGCTGATCGACATGAAGACGCCCGGCATCACGGTGCGCCCGATCGTGATGCTCGACGAGGACCACGAGGTCAACGAGGTGTTCTTCGAGGACGTGAAGGTGCCGGTCGAGAATCTCGTCGGCGACGAGAACCGCGGCTGGACCTACGCGAAATACCTGCTTGGCCACGAGCGCACCGGCATCGCGCGCGTCGGCGCGTCGAAGCGGGAGCTTGCGTTCCTGAAGCGCGTCGCATCGAATCAGCGCAAGAACGGCAAGCCGTTGCTCGCCGATCCCGTGTTCGCCGCGAAGGTCGCAGCACTCGAAGTCGAGTTGATGGCGCTGGAAGTGACGGTGCTGCGCGTCGTCAGCCGCGAGACGAGCGGCAAGGGGCCCGGCCCCGAGGCGTCGATGCTGAAGATCAAGGGCACCGAGGTGCAGCAGGCGCTTACCGAGCTGATGGTCGAAGCGATCGGCCCGCTGGCCGCCCCATTCGACGTGCCGTTCCTCGACGGCGAGCGCGAGCACAGCATCGCGGGCGACGACGATGCGGCGCCGCTCGCCGCGTACTACTTCAATTACCGGAAGACGTCGATCTACGGCGGTTCGAACGAGATCCAGAAGAACATCATCGCGCAGATGATTCTGGGGCTGTGATCAGGGAACGGAGACAACCATGGATTTCAGCTTTACCGATGAGCAGCAGCAGTTCGCCGACGCGCTGCGCCGGTATCTCGGCGAGCAATATGGCTTCGAAGCGCGCCAGGCGATCGTGCGTAGCGATGCCGGTGTGTCGGACGCGCAGTGGCGCGCATTCACCGAACTCGGCTTGACCGCGTTGCCCGTGCCGGACGCACAGGGCGGCTTCGGCGGCGGCCCGGTCGACATGCTGGTCGTGATGCAGGAGCTGGGCCGCGCGCTCGTGATCGAGCCGTACTGGGCCACGGCGGTCGGCGTCGAGGCGTTGCGGATCGCCGGCTCCGGCGCAGGCGACGATGCCGCGCTGCTGGAGGCGGTCGCGCAAGGGCAAAAGCGCGTGGCGGTCGCATTCCACGAACCGCGGGCGCGCTACGATCTATACGAACTCGACACGCACGCACGCGAGCAGGGCGGCACGTACCGGCTGACCGGCGCCAAGTCGGTGGTTCAGCACGGCGCGCAGGCGCACGTGTGGATCGTGCCTGCGCGAATCGACGGTGGCGGCATCGGCCTCTTCGTCGTCGAACGCGATGCAGCGAACACGAAGGTGGTCGACTACCGGACCATCGACGGCCAGCGTGCCGCGACGATCACGTTCGACGACACGCCGGCCCGACTGCTGACGGGCGGTGCGCGCGACGCGGTGGCCCTCGAGCAGATCGCCGATTACGCGACCTTCCTGCTGTGCGCGGAAGCGGTTGGCGCGCTCGACGAGCTGAATCGCGCGACGGTCGAATATACGAAGACGCGCGAGCAGTTCGGCGTGCCGATCGCGCGTTTTCAGGCGCTGCAGCACCGGATGGTCGACATGCTGATCCATGCCGAGCAGGCGCGTTCACTGACCTATCTCGCGGCAGTGCGCTACGCGAACGGCGATGCCGATGCACGGCGCAAGGCCGTGTCGGCCGCGAAGGCCCGGGTCGGGGCGGCCGCGCGCTTCGTCGGCCAGCAGGCGGTCCAATTGCACGGCGGCATGGGCGTGACCAACGAGGTGGCCGCCGCGCACCTGTTCAAACGGCTGTCGATCATCGAGACGACGCTTGGCGATACCGATCATCACCTCGCCCGCATCACGGCGCTGCCCGATTTCGCGCAGACCGACGTAGCATGACGGTGACGCGCGAGCGCGTCAGACAAGGAGACTTATCAGTGGGCATCAGTTACGAAGATCTGGTGGTCGGCAGTACCACCGAAGTGGGCCGCTACACGTTCGAGCCGGACGACATCAAGACGTTCGCGAAGCGCTACGATCCGCAGCCGTTCCATGTCGACGAGGCAGCGGGGAAGGCCTCGCATTTCGGCGGGCTCGTCGCGAGCGGCTGGCATACGTGCTCGGTGTTCATGAGCCTGCTGGTTCAGAAGCTCGGGCCGGATTCGACCAGCATGGGCTCGCCGGGCATCGATTCGATCCGCTGGCTGAAGCCGGTGCGCGCCGGCGACACGATCACGATGTACCAGAAGGTGCACGACAAGCGCGTGTCGGAGAGCAAGCCCGATCGCGGCATCGTGTCGACCGAATGGGTCGGCGTGAACGAAGCCGGCGAGACGGTGATCAGCGTGCACACCAAGGTGATTTTCGGGCTGCGCCATCCGGGAGGCGCGAACCCATGACCGACGTGACCTTGCCGCTGATCGCCTCGGCCCAGGCGCTGCAGGCGCGGGTCGGCGCGGAGCCGCTCGCGAGCGGCTGGATCGAGATCGACCAGCCGCGCGTCGACGGTTTCGCCGACGCGACCGGCGATCATCAATGGATTCACGTCGACCCCGAACGCGCGCGGCGCGAGTCGCCGTTCGGCGGCCCGATCGCGCACGGATTCCTGACGCTGTCGCTGATTCCTGCGTTGATGACCGACGCAATGCGCTTCGAGCAGAAGATGGGCGTGAACTACGGCTTGAACCGCGTGCGGTTTTTGAAGCCGGTGCCGGTGGGGGCACGCGTGCGTGCATTGTTCGCGGTGAAGGAAACCGCCGACGCCGCGCGCGGCGGCATTCAGGTGACGTGGTCGGTATCGGTGCAGGTCGAGCGCCCCGACGCGCCGTTGCCGGTGTGCGCGGCGGAGTTCATCACGCTGCATTATTTCTGACGCACGGAGCGGCATGCACGGATGCCGCTCCGACCGCCACGTGCGTGTCAGCGCTTCGCGTATTGCGTTGCGCCGAACAGCACCTCGCGTGCCTTGTCGTCCTGCAGCGCCTTGCGCATCGACGCAAGCACTTCGACGCCGCGCTGCACGGCCGGTCGCGCGGCGATCGTCTCGTGCCAGCGCTTCACGTTCGGCAACGCGTCGAGCACGATGCCCTGGTTCTGCCATGAGCGTGTCCACGGGAACGTCGCAATGTCCGCGATCGTGTACGTGTCGCCCGCCAGATACTCGGATTCGCCGAGGCGCTTTTCCATCACGTTGTACAGGCGCTTCGCTTCGTTCGTATAGCGGTTGACCGCATACTCGATCTTCTCCGGCGCATAGAGGCGGAAGTGATGCGCCTGCCCGAGCATCGGGCCGACACCGCCCATCTGGAACATCAGCCACTCGAGCGTCGCATAGCGCGCGGCCGGATCGGTCGGCAGGAACTTGCCGGTCTTCTCCGCGAGGTAAATCAGGATCGCGCCCGATTCGAACAGCGAGATCGATTGGCCGCCGGGGCCCTCCGGATCCACGATTGCCGGGATCTTGTTGTTCGGGCTGATCTTCAGGAACTCGGGCTCGAACTGGTCGCCCGCACCGATATCGACCGGATGCGCACGATACGCGAGGCCGGTTTCCTCGAGCATGATGTGTACCTTGTGGCCGTTCGGGGTCGCCCAGCTATAGACGTCGATCATCGTCAACTCCTGTGTGGCATGCGCGAAAACGGCGCCGGCGGCGCCGCGACAGGCGGTCATTAGAGCATGGATCGACACGGGCTGCTGACGACGCAGACGCGCGTGCCGACGGGCAGGCCCGGCGGGGCCGGAGAGCATCGCCGACATGGCGTACGCGTCGGCGGGCCGCATCGGATGGACCCGGCGGCGTGGCGTCGGTTCGAAGTCCGACGCGGTGGATCAGCGCTTGTAGCGCGGCTGACGCTTCTCGAGAAAAGCGGTGATGCCTTCGAGCCCGTCCGCATGATGCAGCGACGCGACGAAATGATCGCGCTCGGTGCCGAGGTGCGCGTCCAGCGGTTGCGCGGTCGCGTCGTCGAGCAGCGACTTGATGCGCGTGAGCGCATTCGGCGAGATGCCGGCGAGTGCGTCGGCCCAGGCCAGTGCGTCGCTCAATGCGGTGCCTGGCGCGGCGAGCCGGTTGACGACGCCGAGCGCATGCAGGCGTTCGGCGGCGACCGGTTTGCCTTCGAACAGGATTTCGGCCGCGATCGCACGCGGCAGCGCGCGGGCGAGAAACCACGAGCCGCCGCCGTCGGGCGTCAGGCCGACGCGCGCATACGACATCACGAATTTCGCATCGTGTGCGGCGACGATCAGGTCGCACGCGAGCGCGAGCGAGAAGCCCGCGCCGGCCGCGGCGCCTTCGACGGCCGCGATCACCGGTTTCGTCGATGCGCGGATCGCCGTGACCCATGCCGCGAGCTGATCGATGCTGTCGGCCTGGAAGGACGGATCCTTCGAGCGATTCTCGAGCAGCCGGTTCAGGTTGCCGCCGGCGCAGAAGAAGCGATCGGCGCCCGTCAGCACGACGGCGCGAATCGCCGGATCGCGCTCGGCGGTGGCGAGCGCTTCGATGCCCGCCGCGTACATGTCGGGATGCAGCGCGTTGCGCGCGCCAGGATTGGACAGCGTGAGGACGAGCGTCGATTCGCTCTCGGGCGGACGCGAGGCCAGCAGTTCAGCACTCATGCGAGCGTGTCTCCATCGGGTGGCGCGGCGACGACGCCGCGTGTGTCGTGCGGACGGCCAGAGCCGACGCCGCAGTGGATGTAATGTTGTCGTGACGAACGCAAAACTTGCTTTAGACTAGCACGAACGTGCTTTTCGGCGTGATGAATCCCGATGCGGCTGGCGTCGATGCGGCCGCCCCTGAGCAAGGAAGGAGACTTCGATGTTACAGCTGTGCGGTATTCCGTTGTCCAACTACTACAACAAGGTGAAGTTCGTCCTGCTCGAGCACGACATTCCGTTCGAGGAAGCGGTGTGCGGTTTGCCGATCAGCGATCCGGCGCAGCTTGCCGATTCGCCGCTCGGCAAGATTCCGTTCCTGAAGACCGAAGAGGGGGCGCTGTTCGAGTCGCAGGCGATCATCGAATACCTGGCGGCGCGCTATCCCGAGAAAGGCATTTTCCCCACGAGCCCGTTCGCGGCGGCGAAGGTGCGCGAACTGGTCGAGACGCTCGAGCTGTATCTCGAATGGATGGCGCGCGAGGTGTACACGGAAGCGTTTTTCGGCGGCAAGGTGAGCGACGGGATGAAGGCGCACGTCGAGAAGCGCCTGCCCCGCGCGATCGATGCATTCAAGCAGATGACACGGTTTTCGCCGTATGTGCTCGGCGACTCGTTCGGCCTCGCCGACATCGCCGCGTGGGTCCATCTGCCGGTCATCGGCATGGCGACGAAGGCCATATACGGGCGCGATTTCCTGCTCGATGCAGGCATCGACTGGAAGGGGCACGCCAAGATGGTGAGTGAACGCCCTGCCGCGCAGCGCGTGGCCGCCGAGCGCAAGGCGTATGTCGAAGCGGCGAACGTCGCGCGTTCGTAACCGCGGTTCTCGAAGGGCGGCGTGCGGCCGCCCGTGCGGGGCTTACAGGCGGGCCAGCCGTTCGAGCGCGGACGCGAGCGTGCTTTCCTGCTTCGCGAAGCAGAAGCGCATGACGCCCGATTCGTGCGGCTCGTGATAGAACGCCGACACCGGAATGGCGGCCACGCCGATCTCCGACGTGAGCCACTTCGAGAATTCCGCTTCGGGCAGGTCGCTGATCGCCGAGTAATCGACGCACTGGAAGTACGTGCCCGTGCACGGCAGCAGCTTGAAGCGCGTGCGCTCGAGGCCGGCCCGGAAGAAGTCGCGCTTGCGCTGATAGAAGCCCGCGAGCGACAGGTACGGCGCCGGGTCCCGCAGGTAGTCGGCGAGCCCGATCTGCATCGGCGTGTTCACCGTGAACACGTTGAACTGGTGGACCTTGCGGAATTCCGCGGTCAGCGCGGCAGGCGCCGCGACGTAACCGACCTTCCAGCCCGTCACGTGATAGGTCTTGCCGAAGCTCGACACGATGAAGCTGCGCGCGGCGAGTTCCGGATAGCGCGCGACGCTCTCGTGGCGCGCGCCGTCGTAGACCATGTGCTCGTAGACCTCGTCGGACAGGATCAGCACGTTGGTGCCGCGCACGATGTCCTCGAGCTTGCGCATGTCCGCCTCGCGCCACACGGTGCCCGTCGGGTTGTGCGGCGTGTTGATCAGGATCATCCGCGTTTTCGGCGTGATCGCGGCCGCGAGACGGTCGAACGGGATCGCGTAGTCGGGCGCCTCCAGCGTGACGAACACGGGCTTGCCGCCGGCGAGTTCGATCGACGGCAGATAGCTGTCGTAGGTTGGCTCGACCACGATCACTTCGTCGCCCGGATGCACCGCGCACAGGATCGCCGTCAGCAGCGCCTGGGTCGCGCCGGCCGTCACGGTGATTTCGGTGGCCGGATCGTAGCGCCGGCCGTACACCTGCGCGATCTTGTCGGCGATCGCGTCGCGCAGCGGCGCGACGCCGGCCATCGGCGGGTACTGGTTGTGCCCGTTGCGCATCGCGGCGGCGACTGCATCGACGATGCGCGGATCGCAATCGAAATCCGGAAAGCCCTGGCCGAGGTTCACCGCACCTTTTTCGGCGGCAAGCGCGCTCATGATCGTGAAGATCGTCGTGCCGACGTTCGGCAGGCGCGAGGGGAAAACGGGAGTCGTTGGCATATCTGAAGGAGCGTTCATCGATACGGTCGAATTCGGATTGGGGCGTCAGGCCGGCGTCGCCGTGGCGGGCGGCGCGGCATCGAGTGCGCAGGCTTCGGCAAACGGCGCGGGTTGCGCGATTCGGAAACCGAAGTCGCGTGCGGTGCGTTTCGCGAGCTTCAGCAGCGCGCGGTCTTTCGACACGAGCCAATCGGCCTGCGCGGCGCGGGCGAGTTCGAGAAATTTCTGATCGTCGCGGTCCTTGCACTTCGGCAGCGGCGGCGCGTCGGCGTCGATGGGCGGCGGTTCGACGAGGCTCGCGAGCCGGGCGACCGTTGCGAGCGCGGCCGCCTTGTCGATCGCGCGCGACTGGAACTGCGGATAGTCGAGCACGTATTCGAGTTCGGTCAGGCAGCGGCCGTCGATCACGGCGGCCAGCGTGCCGTGCTCCAGCGCGGCACGGATCGGGCGCGTGGCGGGGTCGTCGAATACGAGAATGTCGATCCAGACGTTCGAGTCGAGCACGACGCGGTGTGCGGCATGCGGGGCGAGAGAGCGGGTCATTCGTTACAATCGGTGGTTTTCGTCTGACCGCAAGGCACGGCGTGCCAGCGAGCCTCTATGATAATCGTTCTCTCTCCCGCCAAATCCCTCGACTACGAGACGCCCGCGCATGTCGAGTCTTACACGAAGCCTGCATTCGTCGACGACGCGTCGGAGCTGATCGACGGCCTGCGCAAGCTGTCGCCGCAGGACATCGCCACGCTGATGGATATCTCCGATCCGCTCGCGCGCCTGAACTTCCAGCGCTACGCCGACTGGTCGCCGACCTTCACGCCGGCCAACGCGAAGCAGGCCGTGCTGGCGTTCAACGGCGACGTCTACGAGGGGTTCGACGCGAAATCGCTGTCGTCCACCGATCTCGACTATGCGCAGCAGCACGTGCGCGTGCTGTCGGGCCTGTACGGGCTGCTGCGCCCGCTCGATCTGCTGCAGCCGTATCGGCTCGAGATGGGCACGCGGTTCGCGAACGCGCGCGGCAAGGATCTGTATGCGTTCTGGGGCGACCGCATCACGCGGGCACTGAACGAGCAGCTCGAGACGCGCAGCGGTGCGGCGCGCGTGCTCGTCAACTGCGCGTCGACCGAATACTTCAAGTCGGTCAAGCCGAAGCTGCTGGCCGCACCGGTCATCACGCCGGTATTCGAGGACTGGAAGGGCGGACGCTACAAGATCATCAGCTTCCATGCGAAACGCGCGCGTGGCCTGATGGCGCGTTTCGTCGTCGAGAACCGTATTACCGACCCGAAGGCGCTGAAGGAATTCGCGACGGATGGTTATGCGTTCGATGCGGCTGCGTCGAACGATTCGACTTACGTATATCGCCGGCGCGTCGGCGAGTAACCCTGCCGGCGTTCACGAGACGGCCGGCGCTTATGAGGCCGGACAGGCGGTACACCGTCTGCTTCGGTCGCGAGCTTTGCATGGGACTGGTGTAAGCGCCAAAGCGCTAACTCCGGTCGACAAAGGAGAGATAGATGGCCCTTTCGATCACCAGTAATTTCGACGCAGGCGCAATCGACGTCGTGTCGTGCGACAGCCCCGACGCGATCCGGCTGCGCGTGCGCGGCGACAATCGTTCGGAGTTCGCGCAATGGTTTTACTACCGCTTGACGGGTGCGCGCGGCGAGCGATGCGTGATGACGTTCGAGAACGCAGCCGAATGCGCGTATCCGTCGGGCTGGCGCAACTACCACGCGGTGGCGAGCTACGACCGGGTCGACTGGTTCCGCGTGCCGACGACGTTCGACGGCAAGACGATGACCATCGACCATACGCCGGAGTTCGACAGCATCTACTACGCGTATTTCGAACCGTACTCGGAAGAGCGTCACGCGGCGTTTCTCGGTGCGGTCCAGCAGTTGCCGCAGGCGAGCGTCGTCGAGCTCGGCCGTACGGTCGAAGGCCGTCCGATGTCGCTGCTGACGCTCGGCACGCCGGAAACCGATGGTGCGCCGAAGAAGAAGGTGTGGATCATCGCGCGTCAGCATCCGGGCGAATCGATGGCCGAGTGGTTCGTCGAAGGCCTGGTCAAGCGGCTGGCCGGATGGGGCGACTGGGCTGGCGATCCGGTTGCGCGCAAGCTCTACGATCGCGCGACGTTCTACATCGTCCCGAACATGAACCCGGACGGCAGCGTGCACGGTAACCTGCGCACCAATGCGGCCGGCGCGAACCTGAACCGCGAGTGGATGGCACCCGATGCCGAGCGCAGCCCCGAAGTGCTGGCCGTGCGCGATGCGATCCACGCGATCGGTTGCGACATGTTCTTCGACATTCACGGCGACGAGGATCTGCCGTACGTGTTCGTCGCCGGCTCGGAGATGCTGCCGAGCTTTACCGAGCAGCAGGGCAAGGAGCAGGCTGCGTTCATCGACGCGTTCAAGGTCGCAAGCCCCGACTTCCAGACCGAGCATGGCTACGCGGCGAGCAAGTACAAGGAAGATGCGCTGAAGCTCGCGTCGAAGTACATCGGCCACCAGTTCGGCTGTCTGTCGTTGACGCTCGAAATGCCGTTCAAGGACAACGCGAACCTGCCCGACGAGCGCGTCGGCTGGAACGGCGAGCGCAGCGCGGCGCTCGGCGCGGCGATGCTCGCCGCGATCCTGGTGCACATCGACACGTTCGGTTAAGCACGGCCGTCGTCGCATGAAAAAAGCCGACGCATCTTGCGATGCGTCGGCTTTTTTGCTGCTGTCGTTGCCGCTCCGTCGTATCAGGACTTCTTCGCGGTTTTTTTCTTCACGGCTTTCTTCTGGCCACTTGATTTCTTCGTCGCGACGGCCTTCTTGCTGCCGGTGCGACCCGATGCCTTCGCCTTGGCCTTGCCGCGATGCGACTTGCCCTTGAACTTCTTCGTCGAAGACGACGAGCGCTCGACGCGTGGCTTCAGCGGCGGAACCGGGTCGTTCCAGCTGAACGCGAGCATTTGCTGGCCGACGTAGCCGCAACGGAATTTCAGCGGCGTCGGATCGCTGCCGTTGCTGTGGATGCCGAGCCCGTCGACGGTGACGATGTTGTCGACCTTCACGCGCTGCTTGCCCTGGTCGAACGAGTCGTTCCACGGCGTGATCGTCGCGTTGCCGCTGTCGAATGCGTTCGGCGCGAAGTCGACGCGGTCGAACGCCGTCGACGTGCTGGCGATGAAGCTGCCGTGCGCCGCACAATCGGCGGCGAGCGGATCGGCATGCATCTCGTTGACGAATTTGTTGATCAGTTCGGAGCGCTGGTCGAGCAGATCGGCGAATACCGGTGCGGGAAGCGCAAGCGACAGGCCCGCGATACAGGCTGCCAGCTTGCCGAGCGCCCGGAAAATCCGGAGCGAGGCAGGAGAGCTGTCCATCTGGTTATTGGTGAGGAGCGAAGGAGACATCGGGCACGTATAGATGCCCGATGAAGAACAGGAGTTCAATCTTAGCGTAAAAAAGTTGTGCAGCAGTAGGTGGCGTATTCGGCGCGCGCCGCGGAAGTACCGCCGGTACGCGTGTGCGCCGAGCCGATCAGGGGGATTTTCAGGCGCGCGGGCCGCCGAGGCGGTAGCGCCGGACGTCGAAGGTCGTGACCCACGCGGGGCGATAGACGGCGATGAGTGCCGTTGCCATGCCGGTGAACCATGCTTCGCCGAGCGCCAGCAGTGCGGTGTTCAGCAGATAGCCGGCCGGAATCACGACGGGCACGCCGTCGGCGAGTGCGAGCTGGACACCTGCCGCCGCGGCGGCGACCGCGACGATCGCGATGGCCGGCGACAGGAAGCCCTGCCCGGTGATGAACGAGGCGAGGTTATGCGGTAGCCAGGCGAGCGCGGCGCGTTGCAGCAACGCCGACACGCCGACAGGCAGCGCACCGTAGATCAGATAGGTCAGGCCGATGCCTTGCCACGGCGCGTCAAAGATGACCGCGGCAATCGCCGTGACGGCGCCCATCGCGACCAGCGCGAGTGTCCAGTCGAACAGCGTGACGAGCAGGGTGGCGCCAAGCAGATGCATGACGATGCCATCCTCGAGCCATGCGTTCGAGGCCCACAGGACCGTGATCGCGGTGACGAGCGCGAGCCACACGTGCTGAAGCGTGGCGTCTTGCAGACGTACGAACGGGCGATTCCAGATCGCGAGCGCGAGCAGGGCCACGGCGGCGATCCAGCCACCGATGCCAACCCAGAGCGGAAGCGGTGTGAAAAGAAAACCCATGCGTCCATATTACTCGTTGAGCATCAAAGGTGGGAATCTGCACATGCCCGATCGTCGCAATATCGAGACTGTTTGCCTAGCGTCCGCGCCGGAACCGTGGCCGCGGTTCGGCGGCGAGCGGCAGGTCCTGCGTGCCGGCATGGGCGGTAGGCAACGGGTACGGACGGTCATGCCGTTGTGTACGCAGCGGAACCGGGCCGTGTTCGCCGATGGCCGGTTTGCGGGTGCGGTTGCGGTTCGCCAGCAGCACCTCGAGATGGGGCGACAGCCAGCCGTTGTAGATCGCGACGGCGGCGGCGCGGTTTGCTGCGCCGAGCTGCTGGAAGATGCTCGCGAGGTGGATCTTCACGGTGCCTTCGCTGATGCC
>NZ_BCPP01000066.1:0-13482 GCF_016586125.1 Burkholderia sp. E168m23 | reverse complement strand
TGAATTCTTGACTGAGCGCTCGCCATATCGAGTTCTCGATGGGCGCCTTCAAGCGCTTCGTAAAGCCGGCAAGATCCGTTCGACATCGACCGGGTGGGTGCGCGCATGAAGATCACCGACGACATGCTGCCGGCGACGGAGCCATTAATTACTGTCGGCTGAGATTGCGGATAATGTTCCGCCCGAACTCGACACCTACTCGCTTTGCCTCCTCCGCAGTGGCGTATGACTTGTCTGAATCATCACGGCGCGGAAGCACCGGCTCCGCGTCCTTGTAGATCTGAACGCTCAGAACCCAAGAGCTGTCAGGCGCCGGCTGCTCACAATCGACGACAATTTGATAGCCATCGAACTCGTCGATGAAATGCTCAATGCCTCTGCGCATATCCTGCCTCGCGAAATTGATTGATTTTCGCTCGAGTGCTCCCAGCACTTAAGCGTACCGCGTCAACCACTCTTCGGAAAACTGCTTCGCATAGGCGACCGCTTCGGCTTCCGTGTCGAATTCACCGAGCCTTCGAAACGCTGCCTCGCGGCTGAACCCCACCTTCGTCACTTCGACCTGCGCGGCGAACTTGCCGTCGTCGGTCAGGCGTGGCGTGCAGTTCATCTCGTACCCACGCATCAGGAAAACCGTCTTCATCTGGTGCTCGCTGGAAAAATCCGGAGGAATCGTAGCATGTCGACGTCGACACACAACCTGTGGACGACCGCCGAGGCGCGCCTGCTCGGCCGCCTTTATCCGTCTCCCATCCCGGCCAAGGCTCTGTACGCAGCGTTTCCGCGTCATTCGCGTAAGTCTGTCCAGACCTTTGCGACCCGGGTGCTCAAGATCAAGCGGGCGCAGCGCGACTACAGGACGCGCGCGACGCCGGCGTGGGATAGGATGCGCGCGATCCTCGAGCGGGAGCGCCTGACCGTTCGCGAGCTGGTCAACCGCTGCAGCGTCTCACAGCAACGCATCAGCGAGCTGCTGACGATTCACCGCACCGAAGTGCAGATCGTCGACTGGATCCCGCCCGAGGGCCGCGCTCAGTGGCGGGCGGTCTGGGCGGTTGGCACCGGGCCGGACTTACCGTGCCCGGCCGCCATCAAAACCGAAGCTGCTCGCGCGGCACGCGCCGCCATGAAGCGCAATCCATTCCTCGCCGCGGCCGGTCTCGTGACGATCCCCATCGGGGAGCGCGGCCGCGTTTTTCAGCTGCCCATGGACGTCGACGAAGAAGTGCTTGTCGCTTAATCGGAAGTCGGCAACAGCTCACCGGGTCAATCGTCATGGGGACTTGTGACGGCGAGAGAAACCTTCTGGCATTCGGCAACAGCAATTTTGAGCTGCCGTTCGGCTTCAGATGTCGCAAGCGCAGCCATTCCGAACGTTTCCTTCCGTCGATCTGAATTGAGCCTTTCTGTCGAAGACATTAAAGACTCGAGAAAATCGGCCGCAGCTCGCAAATTGTCTCGGCTCCCAGCAAGCCGGAACGCGCAACGGTTTGGCAAGGGAAGCAACTTCACTTGTTCCTCGTCACTGCATACAGTTGTGTCCCGTATGAAGTCCGCGAAGGACCTGAGACTCTCGGGCGCCGCGTCGTGTTTATGCGCGGCATCAATTTTCGCTGCGATGTACCTGACTCGCGCGAGCGCACTTGCAGTTCTAAGCCGCATTGATGCGGCTGTTAGGACCGCAAGTTGGTATGCCTCTTTGTGACGTCTGCGGTCTTCCCGAGTGGCGATCCAAATCGTGGCACCTATCGCGGCTACCGTCCCGACCGTCTGCGCCCAGCTCGCCCAATCGCTTCGGCTGAAGTCTCCCCACGGAACATATTCGTAGCCAAGTACACCGGCCAGCATCGTGATGACGAGTGCCACGTACCTATTGATGACTTTCTCCATCTCTACCCCGTATTTTTCGAGGCATCGTAGCATGAGCGAGAACACAAAAATCGAGTGGTGCGACCACACGTTCAACCCGTGGGAGGGCTGCCAGAAGGTCGGCCCAGGCTGCGATCACTGCTACGCCGAGACGCGCAACGCGCGCTTCGGCGGAGGCACCGCCGTGAACTGGGGGGCCGGCGCGCTGCGCCGCCGCACGTCGCCGGCGAACTGGCGGAAGCCGCTGCAGTGGAATCGCGACGGCACTTTCTACGCGATCCACGGCCGGCGGCAGCGCGTGTTCTGCGCGTCGCTCGCGGACGTGTTCGACAACGCCGTCGATCCAGCGTGGCGCGCGGACCTGTTCCGGCTGATCGCCGACACGCCGAACCTCGATTGGCTACTGCTCACGAAGCGAATCGGCAACGTCATGTCGATGGTCAGCGAAGCCGCTCAGTACCAATTCGACCTCGACTGCATCGAAAGGCCGCGCCTGCACGACAACGTCTCGATCGGCGCGACGATCGTGAACCGCGAAGAGATGCTGCGCGATGCCGAAAAGCTCCTCGCCGTGCCGGCGCGCATGCGGTTCTGGAGCGTCGAGCCAATGCTGAGTGACCTCGGCGAAATCCCTACCGAGCTGATGCCTGACTGGGTCATCTGTGGGGGTGAAAGCGGCGCCAACGCGCGGCCGATGCATCCCGATTGGGCCAGAAATCTCCGCGACCAGTGTGCTGCTGCCGGTGTCCCGTTCCTGTTCAAGCAATGGGGCGAATGGGCGCCGGGCGAAAACTGCGGCGGACCGCCGACGCGCACCGAGCGTGTCGCCGACTGGTTCTGCGACGAATGGTCGTTCAGCACGATGACGCCTGGCGAGCATGACGGCCTGAGCTACGACGACGAGCCGACCGTGTATCGCGTCGGCAAGAAGACCGCCGGCCGCCACCTCGACGGCCGCACGCACGATGAATTCCCGGGGGCTCAGTCGTGAGGATCGCGAGGAAACGGCGGATCTATCGCAAACAACGAAAAAACGTGATCGGTCACTTGCCGGATATGGCCGATCGCTAATCGTGGCTCGATACTCCAGCCCGTCACCGCTCCCGGATCAGCCCCTTCGGGAAAGAGAAAAACGCGCCAGCCGACCCGGTATGCGTGATGATTCGGGAGGCGTTGATTCACCTCGACGATGAACTGCTCACGAGAAATTGCTGGTTTAGACACGGTCCCCTCCGATCACCCTATTTGGGATCACTGTTCTGATTGTCGTAGTCGACGAGCGCCCGCTCCGCAGCAGCAAGATTAGCTCGCGCAAATTCGAGGCCAGAAAACGCTGACTCGTTTGGCGTACGGTCACCAGTTGTTGCCCGTTGCACTGCGGCTTCCGCCACCGCCAAATCCCGCTTTGCCATCGCGACGTCGTGCTCCAGCCGACGTCGCTCTCCGCCAGTTTCCATGAGCCCCCCTATCGCTTTCAGGAATCCTAGCATGACCGAACGCCCTATTCTTTTCAGCGGCCCGATGGTGCGCGCCATCCTCGAAGGACGGAAGACGCAGACGCGGAGCATCATCAAGCTGCCTCACGATAATCCGCTCGGCGTGTGGGAGCCGACGACAGCCGGCGGCGGATCCGTGAAATATGCCGGCGGGACACCCGCGCCCGAGTTGGCGGCGATCTGGCACACGCGCACCGGTGATTGCTTCGTCTGCCCGCATGGCGACGTGGGCGACCGTCTATGGGTTCGCGAGACGCACGAGGTGCGCCGCATCGGTACCGAAACATTCGAGGGTGGCCGGCCGGCGCGGCGCTACGCCGGCATCGCGTACCAGGCCGACAACGGCCGCGCCGAGGTCGACATCGACCTCAACACGTTCCAGGCGCTCGATGCCAAGGAATCACGTGGCTGGACCCCGTCCATCCATATGCCGCGTTGGGCGTCGCGCATCACGCTCGAGATCACCGGCGTGCGCGCCGAGCGACTGCAGAGCATCAGCGAGTCTGATGCGCGCGCCGAAGGCGTGACGATCGAAGACCATCACATCCGCGGCTACAGCGCCGGAGCCTTCCGGCCGCCGAGCATCCGCGCCTTCCATGACCTGTGGGACAGCCTGAACGCCGCGCGCGGGCACGGCTGGGACACGAACCCCTGGGTCTGGGTCGTGGAATTTCGAAGGATCGAACCATGAGCATCTACCTCACCACGCCGGAGCTGGCCGAGCTGGTCGGCTGTAAGCCGCGTAGCCACGCCTGCATGAAACGCTGGCTCGAGCGTAATCACTGGCCGTTCGCTGTCAACATCGCCGGCGTGCCGCTCGTCGCGCGCGAGTACTACGACGCCCGCATGAACGGCACCGCACCGCCATCACCCGCGCGCCGGCACCGCGCCGCCGCGTCAGAAGAACCGAACTTCGCCGCACTCTAATCATGATCGGACGACGCAAGCGGCCGGACGGGCTACCCTTCCGGCTCTACGCTCACTACGGGAAACACAAGGTCAGCTTCGGCTACAAGCTGCCGAACGGCCGCTGGGCGTTCCGCCTGTCGGCGCCGGCGCACAACAAGGAAGCGCTCGCCGAGATCCGCAAGCAGGCGATCGAGCGCGCAGAGGCGCTCAACGGGAACGCGATCGAACCTGGCACGGTCGATGCGCTCGTCGCGCGGTACTTCGAATGGCAGGACGGATTGCCGCACACCGACGAGCGCCGCAAGGCCCAGTCCACCCTGGACGAGAACCGCGTCGAGTCGAAGCGCCTAGTCAAGGTCTTCGGGAAGATGGCGCCGGCCGCGATCAAACCGAAGCACGTCTACGGCTACCTCGACAAACGTGCGCAGCTCGGCGCGCCGGCGAAGGCGAACAAGGAAATCGCCCTCCTGTCGGCGATCCTCGAATACGGCCGGCGCCGCGGCGAGCTCGAAACGAACCCGTGCCGCGGTATCGAGTACAACCCCACGCGGCCGCGCCAGCGGTATGTGCGTCAGGACGAGGTCGATCTCGCGGTGGAAGTCGCGCGGTCGCGCCGAAGCATCGGCGACCAGCACCCGAGTTCCGCGTACCTGATCCTTGCGCTATGCGTGAAGGCCGCCTACCTGACCGTCAGCCGGCCGACCGAGATGCGCGAACTGCACCGCCAGAGCATCCGGCCAGAAGGCGTTGAGGTGCCGATCGGCAAGCGCAAGGCCGGCGAGCAGCAGCGCGTGAAGCTCGTGCTGTGGTCGCCCGAGCTGAAGGCCGTGATCGACGAAGCACTCGCGCTGCAGCGCACGTCGAGCGTGCACGTGTTCGGCAACACCGCCGGCCAGGTGTACACGCGCAGCGGGTGGAACACGAACTGGTCGCGCCTGATGGGATATTGCGAGAAGGAAGCGCAGGCGCGCGGGGTGCCGTTCGAACGGTTCGCGCTGCGCGACATGCGTCCAGCAGCCGTGACCGATCGCCAAGAGGAAGGCGACGATCGCATCATCGACGCGACGGGCCACGCAGATGAGCGCATGGTGCGAAAAACTTACGACCGCCGGCGGCAAAGAAAGGTACGGGCAACACGATAGTTGCCTCAGCGCTACGGCAACAAGTGCCCTTCCGCTGCCTTCAAGTGGCGCGCCATACTCTGCGCCGCAGAATAGGATGCAGTCGACATAAATGCCACAATGCAAGACGAAATCGCATAGAACGCAAAGACGAACGCAGAAAGGCCGCCCATTTCCCATGAGCCTACTGTTTTGCCCGCGATCGCCTGATTCGGCTCAACAATAGAAATCGCTCCCAGCAGACCCAATAGGAACGTAGCCACGACGGCACCAAAAATCGCCGTATGGCGATACCTCACTTCTTCGCGAAAATAGGCAGCACGCGCCTCCGGGCTCTTCTTCAGCGCGGCTACTGTCCGAGCAAACTTCTCCTTCGATTTTTCGGACCGATCCGACCATTTTTTCCCGAAGTACCGAAAGAGTCGATCTAGGCCTCGCGTTGCATAGGCGGCAACGATGCTCAAGAAAATACCCACGGTAACCACCGACAACCACCAATATGGCGAATGCAAGTTTTGCAGAAAGTCGTCCATCGATTCCCCGAAAAATGAGCGCAAAAAAGCCCGCACATCGGCGGGCTTTCGGTACTTCATCTTCCAAATTTTGGAATCTAATCTTCCAAAACTTGTAACACGTCAGCTTGATTCTGCTGCAAGTGCTTGAATTTGTTGGGGTGGCTGATGGGACTCGAACCCACGACGACAGGAATCACAATCCTGGACTCTACCAACTGAGCTACAGCCACCACTGATACTGCTTGCTTCGTTTCGCTGTTTTGTTTCAGCAGCGAAGAACAAGATTATACGAACACTTTTGAATCTTGCAAAGCCTTTTTTTCAAAAATTTCTTCGGCTTCGTTCAGATGCGCGCGGGCCTCGTCGAACACGGCCAGATCGCCGCGTGCGAGCTTCTTGTTGTCGGACAGCACGCGACGCCAGCCGCGTGCACCCGGCATGCCGCGATACAGCCCGAGTGCATGCCGCACGATCGCGCCGAGGTAGGTGCCGCGCTTCAGTTCAGCCGCGCAGTATTCGATCAGTTGCGCTTCGGCCTCTTCGCGCGTCGGCACCGCTGCGGTCGACCCGTAGAAGCGCGCATCGACCTCCGCCAGCACGTACGGGTTGTGATACGCCTCGCGCCCGAGCATCACGCCGTCGACGTGCTCGAGATGCTGCGCGACTTCGTCGAGCGTCGTGATACCGCCGTTGATCACGATCTCCAGCGACGGAAAATCGCGCTTCAACCGATACGCATAGTCGTACTTGAGCGGCGGGATCTCGCGGTTCTCCTTCGGCGACAGCCCCTTCAGGATCGCGTTGCGCGCATGCACGACGAACGTTTCGCAACCGGCCTCGGCCACCGTGCCGACGAAGTCGCGCACGAATGCGTAATCCTCGACCGCATCGACACCGATCCGATGCTTGACCGTCACCGGCACCGACACCGCATCGCGCATCGCCCGCACACAGTCGGCGACGAGCTGCGGCTCGTTCATCAGACACGCACCGAACGCGCCGCGCTGCACGCGCTCGGACGGACACCCGCAATTCAGGTTGATTTCGTCGTAGCCCCACTGCTCGCCGAGTTTCGCCGCGCGCGCGAGGTCGTCCCGCTCGCTGCCGCCCAGTTGCAGCGCGACCGGCGATTCGCTCGGCGTGAATGCAAGATGCCGCTGGGCATCGCCGAACAGCAGCGCACCCGTCGTGATCATCTCCGTATACAGCCACGTATTGCGCGTCAGCGTGCGATGGAACGAACGGCAATGGCGGTCCGTCCAGTCGAGCATTGGCGCGACCGATACACGGCGGGGGGGGAGCGAGGACGGAACGGACATGGAATTCGGGTACAGGCCAAGCGGCACGGAAACAACCGGGTATTTTACCGCAATACCGGCCATACCCACCCGACCCGCGCGCTACCGGTCGTCCAGCTCCGCATCGACCGCCCGGCGCGCCTCGTCGAACACCCGCTCGATCACGCGCCGTTCGGTGAGCAGCATCCCGTCGACCTTGACCAGCCGCCAGTCGATCCGCACGGCATCGCCCTGCAGCACGCGATAGTGCGCATGCTCGCCGTCCCAGACCTGCTCGGTCTTCACCTCGATCTCGAAACCGCGGTACGGCTCGCTGAAATCGCCGAGGTCGCTGCCTCTCGGTTCCATCGCACGCTCCGTGGCGACGCCGCGCCCGGCCGTCTGCGCGGCCGGCGCCGCGCGCTCAATCGTATTCGTCGGACAAAAATGACCGGCCATCGGCCGTCAGGTCGACCCGGTCGGCCGCCGCCTGATAGATCAGCCCGTCATTCAGCAACGCGTAGACGACGTCGTCGAATGCGGCGGGAACCGGCCGGCTGTCGCCGAACTGGTCGATCCATTTCAGCGCCTCGATGGCTTCGGGGGAAAGGATGGGGGTCATGCGTTGGCCTCCGGCATCGGTGTCGTTCCATCCTAGCACTTCGTCCGGAAGTCGAATACCGAGGCAAACGCGCTGCGCGAATGCAATGCGGCGCCGCCGGGCACACTGCCCGCCGACGCCGCATGGGGGCGCGACCCGCGCGCTCAGAGACGCGCGATCGAGACTTCCGTCGACTTCACGAGCGCGACGACTTCGGCACCGACCTTCAGTTCGAGTTCGTCCACCGAACGGGTGGTGATCACCGACGTGACGATGCCGAACGGCGTCTCGACGTCGACTTCGGAGACCACGGACCCGCGAATGATCTCCTTGACCTTGCCCTTGAACTGGTTTCGTACGTTGATTGCAGTGATGCTCATCGGGATGATCGCTCCGAAGAAAAAAGTCTCAGAACGGGCGGCCGAAGCCGCCCGGAATTAAACGGCCCAGCGGATCTGCCCGACCGGTCGAACCTTGTCTGCTTCATGCTCGGCGTCGTGATCGGCCGCGCCGGGGCCGCCGGCGAGCACGCGTTTCAGCACGCGATCCTCCAGCGCCGCGAAGGCGGCCGACGCGCGGGCACGCGGCCGGTCGAGCGGCACCGCCTGGTCGAGCGCCACGCGCCCCTGCTCGATCAGCAGGATGCGGTCGCCGAGCGCGACGGCCTCCTGCACGTCGTGCGTGACAAGCAGCGCAGTGAACCGATGCTCGCGCCACAGGCGCTCGATCAGCGCATGCATCTCGATGCGAGTGAGCGCATCCAGCGCGCCGAGCGGCTCGTCGAGCAGCAGCAGTTGCGGCCGGTGCACGAGCGCGCGGGCCAGTGCGACGCGCTGCCGCTGGCCGCCCGACAGTTGCGCGGGCCAGTCGTTCGCGCGTTCCAGCAGCCCGACTTCGTCGAGCACCGCGCGGGCCTGGTCGCGCGCACCGCGGCCGAGACCCAGCATCACGTTCTGCAGCACGGTCTTCCACGGCAGCAGGCGCGCATCCTGGTACATGATCCGTGTATCGAGCACGCCGCCGCCCTCGCCGCGCGTCACGAGCGCACCGCTGCTCGGCTGCTCCAGCCCCGCGACGAGACGCAGCAGCGTCGATTTCCCGCAGCCGCTGCGGCCGACGATCGCGACGAAGCTGCCGCGCGCGATGCCGAGCTCGACGTCGTCGAGCACCGTGCGCGCGCCGAAGCGCTTGCTGACGCCCGACAGCGTGACCGCATCGTCAGGTGCCGTGCCGCCTGCGCGCCGCCGCGCGAGCGGCACGACCGATGCGCTGCCGTCACGTTCGAGGATCGCCGCGTCACGCGCATCGCTGTCCGCGACGCGGGCCTGCGCCAGTTCGGCCTCGAGGTCTGCGCCGGCGAGCGGGCCGTAGGCGGCCGCCGAAGTCGTCGCATTCATGCCTTTGCTCCTGATTGATAGGCGGGGTGCCAGCGCAGCGTCACGCGCTCGATCCATTTCGCCAGCACATCGGCCAGCTTGCCGAGCACCGCGTACAGCAGGATGCCGACCACCACCACGTCGGTTTGCAGGAATTCACGCGCGTTCATCGTCATGTAGCCGATGCCCGACTGCGCGGAGATCGTTTCCGCGACGATCAGCATCACCCACATCAGGCCGAGCGCGAAACGCACGCCGACGAGGATCGACGGCAATGCGCCGGGCAGGATCACGTCGCGGTACAGCGCGAAGCCGCGCACGCCGTAGCTCTTCGCCATCTCGATCAGGTTCGCGTCGACCGAGCGAATCCCGTGATACGTGTTGATGTAGACGGGGAAGAACACGCCGAGCGCGACGAGGAACAGCTTCGCCTTCTCGTCGATGCCGAACCACAGGATCACGAGCGGGATCATCGCGAGCGCCGGGATGTTGCGGATCATCTGGATCGTCGAGTCGAGCGCGACCTCGGCGGCCTTCGACAGGCCGGTCGCAAGCCCCAGCGCAAGGCCGACGCCACCGCCGATCGCGAAGCCGAACAGTGCGCGCCACGTGCTCACTTTCACGTTCGCCCACATTTCGCCCGACGTCACGAGCGACCAGGCGGCGCGCACGACGGCCACCGGCTCGGGCAGCACGCGGGTCGACAGCCAGCCGGTGCGCGCACCGACTTCCCACACCACCAGCAACGCGAGCGGCACGAGCCACGGCGCGACGCCGCGCCACGCGCGGGCGGCCACGGCAGCGCCCGTCGTCGACGTTTTCGTTGTCATCGCAAGCCTCCGTCGCTCAGCTCTGGCTCGTCTTCGGCAGATAGTTGTTGCCGACGATCTCGCCGAACGGCCCCGACAGCGGACCAGCCGCCTTCTTGACACCCTCGCCCTTGATCAGCGGGAACACGAGTTCCGCGAAGCGATACGACTCCTCGAGGTGCGGATAGCCGGACAGGATGAACGTCTCGATGCCGAGATCCGCGTATTCGCGCATCCGTTCCGCGACCTGCTCGGGATTGCCGACGAGCGCCGTGCCGGCGCCGCCGCGCACGAGCCCCACGCCGGCCCACAGGTTCGGATAGACCTCGAGCGCCTCGCGGCCGCCGCGCTTGCCGCCGTGCAGCGCGGCCATCCGGCGCTGGCCTTCCGAATCCATGTTCGCGAACGCCTTCTGCGCCCGCGCGATCGTGTCGTCGTCGAGCCGGCTGATCAGCCGCTCGGCGTCGCGCCATGCTTCGTCCTCGGTCTCGCGCACGATCACGTGCAGGCGGATGCCGAACTTGATCTTGCGGCCGCGCGCGTCGGCACGGGCGCGGATGTCGGCGATCTTCTTCGCGACGGCCTCGGGCGGCTCGCCCCAGGTCAGATAGGTATCGATGTGATCGGCGGCGATCGCGTGAGCGGCCGGCGACGAGCCGCCGAACCACAGCGGCGGATGCGGATGCTGGACGGGCGGATAAAGCGCCTTGCCGCCTTTCGACTGCAGGTGCTTGCCGATGTAGTCGAACCCGTCGTTGTCGTGCGATGCGGCGAGCAGTCCGCGCCAGATGTTCAGGAAATCGTCGGTGATCTCGTAGCGCGTGTCGTGATCGGCGAACAGGCCGTCGCCTTCGAGCTCGGCCGCATCGCCGCCCGTGACGACGTTGATCAGCAGACGGCCGCCCGACAGGCGGTCGAAGGTCGCGGCCATCCGCGCGGCGAGCCCCGGCGAAGCGATGCCGGGACGCACGGCGACCAGGAATTTCAGGCGCTGCGTCGCCGGAATGAGGCTCGATGCGACGACCCACGCATCCTCGCAGGAACGGCCGGTCGGCAGCAGCACGCCGTCGTAGCCGAGCGTGTCCGCCGCCACGGCGACCTGCTTGAAGTAATCGTAGTCCGCGGCGCGCGCGCCTTCGGCCGTACCGAGATAGCGGCTGTCGCCATGCGTGGGGATAAACCAGAACACATTCATCTGCTGCTCCTGCTTGACTGTCACTGCCGAAATTTGAAAAAAACGTCGCCCTGCTCGCGTCGCGGAGGAGCGACGCATGCATGGTGTGCATTCGAATCGGGATGGCTCGCCGGTCAGGCCGTGCAGCGGACGAGGACGCGATCGCACGGCTGTTTCTGAGGAATCAGTCTAGGGATCGGTACAGGGCTTTGGAACGATTTTTTTGAGCTTAGGTTTTCCGCTTTCGTGATTAGCACGACGCTGGAGCGAATATCGCCGCGGCCGGGCCCTATAATGGCGCACCTATCCGAATAACTCCGCGCATACGGCTTCGGCCGTGCGCGCCTGCGGTGCACTCATCGATGCAGAAAGTCATCCTGCCCTTCCTGTCCGGCTTCCTGGCCGCACTGTTCTTCCGCGAGGCCACGCTCGCCCTCCTCCACACGGCCGACCTGATCGCCGCAACCGGCTTCTCGACACAACCGTTCGCGCCGCTCGGCATTCCTGAATTTGTCGCGAATGCGCTGATCAGCGCGTGCTGCGCGATTCCGATGGCGTGGTTGTTGCGCGTGTCGCCGGAACGCGAAGCATCGTGGATCGGCGCGCTCGTGTTCGGCGGCATCGTGCTGACGGCCGCCCGCGTGTTCGCGATCGATCCGCTGCGCGGCATCTGGCCGTCGGGCAACATGATGCCCGTGCTCGCGGCCGGCTTCGCGGCGAACGCAGTATGGGGCTTCGGCGCGCTGGTGTTCATGCGCGCGTTCATGTCGGACGACGCGGGCGACGAGTAACGTCGGCGCGGGCGACGCGGCCTTCGGGCCCGGACCGGCCGCCATCCATGAAAAAGGCCGCGTGCATCGTGCACGCGGCCTTTTCGTTTCTTCCCCGCGCATCGATCCTTCCGCGCGAATCAGTCTGATCGACGTCAGTCCTTCAGCGCGCGCAGCGGATGCGTGTCGGGCGTCCACGGGCTGTCGAACATCGCGAGCACGTCGGTACGCCCGACGTCGGCGGCCGACTTGAAGCGCCACACCGGCTGGTGATCCTTGTCGACGATCAGCGCGCGCACGCCTTCGATCACGTCGCCGCGCGCAAAGGTCGAGCGCGTGAGATCGAGATCGCGCCGCAGGCAATCGGCCATCGTCGCGCCGCGCGCGCGTTCGACGACTTCGAGCGACACGGCCATCGACAGCGGCGACAACTGCTCGCGCATCGCGTGAGTCGCCTTCTCGATCCACCCGTCGACCGCCGCGCAATCCGGCTCGGCGTCGAGCGACGCGAGGATCGCGTTGAGGTCGGGCTGCGCGAAATGCCGGTCGATCCCGGTGCGCGCGTCGGCGAGCGCCGACGTGTCCGGCGTCGGCACGACCTTGTGCGCGGCGGCCGCGTCGGTCACGCACGCGACGGCCTGCGCACCGCTGTCGATGCGCGTGCCGCGCAGCGTGTCGAGCAGCGCCGGCAGCGCGGCATCGGGCAGATAGACGTCGGCGAGTTGCGCGTACAGCGCGCCGGCCGCGTCGAGCGTCGCACCGGTCACCGCGAGATAGCGGCTGATCGCGCCGGGCGTGCGCGCGAGAAACCAGCTCATCCCGACGTCCGGGAACAGGCCGATGCGTGTTTCGGGCATCGCCATCTTCGTCGAGTCGGTCACGACGCGCAGGCCGCCCGTATGCCGCGCCGCCTGAGAAATCCCCATGCCGCCGCCCATCACGACGCCGTGCATCAGCGCGATGTAAGGCTTCGGATACGTGAAGATCGCATGGTTCAGCGTGTACTCCTCGATGAAGAACGTGTCGACCACATCGCGGTCGCCGCGCTGCCACGCGTCGTGGAAGAAGCGCACGTCGCCGCCCGCGCAGAATGCGCGCGGGTGCGGGCTGTGCACGACGACCGCGACGACGTCGGGATCGTCGCGCCACGCGTCGAGCGCCTGCTGCATCAGCCGGATCATGCCGATCGACAGCGCATTCAGCGCCTTCGGCCGGTTCAGTTCGAGAAAGCCGATGCGGTTCGCGACATAGGCGCGCACGTCGGGCTGGGCGGATTCGGCAGAAACGGCGGCGGAAAGGGAATCGGTCATGAAGGTCATCCGGCAAACGGCGGTCGCACGCTCAGTGCGCCTGCATCTTCGAGAACAGGTTCAGCACCACGACGCCCGCGATGATCAGTCCGAGGCCGATCACCGCCGGCACGTCCGGCACCTGGCGATAGAGCAGCATCGCGACGAGCGTGATCAGCACGATGCCGGCACCCGACCAGACTGCATAGATGATGCCGACGGGCATCGTGCGCAACGTGAGCGACAGGCAGTAGAACGCGACGCCGTAACCGGCGA